>JAFGKN010000860.1 GCA_016928605.1 Planctomycetota bacterium
CCGCCGGAGGCGATCAACCCCTTCTGCCTCGGCTGCCATCCGGCGGAGAAGATCGGCCGGGAGCGGCATGCGGCCGTCTTCGCGCCCGAGGAGAAGCCGGCCGTCTGCACCGACTGTCACGGGGAGCATCGTCTGGCCGTGCGCCGCTGCAAGTGGAAGTAGCCTCCGCGCGGCCGAGGGCGACCGCCGGGCCGAGCCGCCGCGGCTTCGGGCGTCCCCGCCGGACCGCGCCGTTGCCGCTTCGGGCGTGCGCCCGGCCGAGCTCCTGCGCCGCCGCTTCGCTCCGCTCGATGCCGTCCCGAGCCGCACCTGCGGCCCCCCGCGCCGCCGCTTCGCTCCGCTCGATGCCGTCCCGAGCCGCACCTGCGGCCCCCCGCGCCGCCCGCCACGCCGACGGGCGATAACGTGAGCATCACCAAAGAAAGAATTTGCAGCCTGCGCAGAGAAGGGCTATCCATCATCCGGCACGAAACCGCGAGCCAAATCCATCCGCCCGGATGATTCACGAGAGCCGGCGGTCGAGCCGTCAGTGAGTCGTGGACCCTTCGGGGTCAGGTTTGCTACGATCGCACCGATGCCCGACCCACCGACCCAGTGCCCTGACGCGACCGAGGCCTATCGCCGCTGGGACGAGCTCTACAGCGCCGGGGTTCGCCTGGCCCTTTCCACCACGACCGGCGAGCCCGCGGAGCGAGCGGCCGCTCGGCAGCGGCTGCTTCGCGCTCACGAGCGTGCGCTCGCGCAGCGCGACGCTCTTTGGGAGCGGATCGCCACGAAGTGGAAGGGAGAGCGCGATGTCGGGTGACACGGTGCTTGCGTCGCTCGCAACCGCTGTGCGCTGCCTCGACGAGCTCGGCGTCCCGTACGCGATCATCGGGGGCGCGGCGATGCCCGCTTGGGGGCGAATCCGCGCAACGGAGGACGCCGGCGTGCTCATCTTCCTCGATGCCGCCGACTCGCGCGAGCGCCGCGCCGCCATCGTCGACGCCTTGCGCAGGGCCGGCTTCGCGCACATGGAGCGCGCCGACCGGCGACGGGTCGAGGACAAGGAGATCCTCTTCTTCTGGTTTCCGGTGCGACCCCAAGGCTTCTCGATCCGCCTCGATCTGCTCCTGGTCGAGGATGCTCGCTACAAGGGTGTCTTCGATCGCGCGGTGACGAGACGCATCGATGGCCTCGAGTCCCGCGTCGCGTCGTGCGAGGACCTCGTCGCGCTCAAGCTCGCCGCCGGGCGCCCCGTCGACATCGCCGATGCGCGGGAGCTTCTCGAGATCAACCGCGGGACCATCGACCGGGCGGCGCTGGCTGCGAGCGCGAGCTCCCTCGAGTGCGAGGCGGAGCTCGCGACGATGCTCCGTGACCTCGGGTGGTGAGCGCTCGGACCGTCGGAACGATAAGAACCCTCGTTTCGGGCCATGCAAGGGGTCTCGAGTCGACGCGCCTGACATCGCTTGAGCCGGAGTGCTCGGCACCTGAATGCGCCCGCTCCACTTCGGCCCTAGTTCCCCCGATGCGGAGCGACCCTATCGTGGGATCGGGCCGCTGGGAGTCAACCCGAGGCAGGGCAAGCTATCGATCGGTTTCCCAGAGACTTCGGATCGGGACCGCGAACAGCCGGTCTCCCATGGCCGCCGCGGTCTCCCCATCGTATAGCACGACTCCACAACGGAAGCGGTTTCCCGAGACGGATTGAAGGCGTCGCAGGCCGCGGAAGTCACGCTCGCGCACGGTCGCCGCAGCCTTCACCTCCACTCCCGCCAGTTGCCGGGCCCCCCGCTCGATCACGATGTCCACCTCTGCCTGGTCCTTGTCTCGGTAGTGATAGAACGCGACGGAGTGCTCCCAGCCGGTGGCCTGACGCCGCAGCTCCTGGTAGACAAAGGTCTCGAGCAGCTGTCCGAGAAGCTCACGCTCGGCAAGCAGCGCAGCGGCATCGACACCGAGCAGCGCGCTCGCCAGCCCCGTGTCGCCCAGGTGAAGCTTCGGACTCCTGATCAGGCGAGTCAGCCGGTTACTGTGCCATGGAGGTAGCTCCTCCAGCACGAACAGGCGAGCGAGCAGGGTTACGTACTCCCGGATCGTCTGCCGGCTCAGTTGAAACGGCCCCGCGAGCTCGGACACGTTCAGCAGTCGTGCCGTCTGCCCGGCCGCCAGCTTCAGCAGCCGCGGCAGCGCGTCGATTCGGCTGATCCGCGCCAGGTCGCGGACGTCACGCTGGACGAGCGCGTCGAGGTAATCGGTCGACCAGGCGGCCCGCCGACGCGCGGACGAGCGTCGTACTGCCTCGGGATATCCGCCACGGACGACTCTTTCCGCCAGCTCGGGGCCCAGGCGATCGCTGACCTTGACCGGAAATCGCGCCGCAAACAGCGCGTCCAGGAATCCGGCGGCTCGCCGCTCCAGCTCACACTGCGACAGCGGGTGGAGCCGCACGGTTTCCATCCGACCCGCGAGGGAATCGGACAGCTCGGGCACGAGCCGTACGTTGGTCGATCCGGTCAGCAGGAACCGACCCGGAGTGCGGTTACGATCCACAGAGAGCTTGATGGCCGTGAACAGCTCCGGGGCCCTCTGCACCTCATCCAGGGTTATCGGGCCCGAGAGGTCGGCCACGAATCCCACGGGATCGGCCTGAACGGCGGCCCGTGCGACGGGATCGTCCAGGGTAAGGAACGTACGCCCCTTCCGATCCCCCACGACGCGCGACAACGTCGTCTTTCCACACTGCCGGGGTCCATGAATTAGTACTACGGGCGCATCCGCGAGGGCCTCTGCAAGGGGCCCCTCGGCGTGGCGGCGGTAGAGGCTCCTGTCTGGCATGGCGTCCAATCGTAAGGCAACATCGCGTCTGATTGCAAGTCTATATTGCGTCTAATCGTCAGTCTGTAGTGCGTCCCATCGTCAGCGTTCGGGATCTTGTCCGACGGGAGGCCGGCCCTGTCGACGTCGCGCGAGCGTCCCTCTGCCTGCCGAGGAAGGAAAACCCGACGTGATGGTCCATCGATCTTTCACCCCCTTCCTGAGGGTCGGATTGCCGCTACCTCGTCGCGGACGGATCGCCATGGGAATGACGCGGATCTTGGCCATCGGCAACACCCGCGGGCCGCCTTGAGCTCGAGACGACTCGATCATTCGCTGACGACGCACTCCGGTCACGAGACCACCGATCCGTCAAGCGGCGCGGGAGCGCTCGAAGTCGAACGCTCATCCGACCACGTACTCCCCCGGCCTGACCAGCACCGTGTCGCCCTGCGCCGCCGCGTCGATCGCGCTCTGGATGCCCGTGCAGTCCGCGCCGCAGCCGGCGTCCGCTGGGCTGAGCCGTTGCCGCTGCGGTCCGCTCCATGTGCTCCCGCGCCGGCGCGGGCGACCGCCGGACCGAGCGGCTGCTGCGGCTTGTGTCCGCTCCATGCCGTCCCACGCCGCCGCGCGCATCGGTCCCCAGCGGCCTCCCGGTCTCCCTCGCCGGAAGCGGGGCTTGTCTTCGTCCGGCGGAGCGGGCACGCTGTAGGGTGACGAGGGGGCGTCGAGTGGGCTGGCGGAAAGGCGAAGACGTCGTGCACGTCGGGAGATGAGAAGCAGGAGGCGCGTCATGCGTGGGCTGGCTCTGTCGATCGTTGGTCTTCTTCTCGTTCTGATGCTGGCCGCGGGCGGCCCGCGAACCGGCGACGCGGCGCCGAGATCTCCGGCCGGCGGCCTTCTCGAGTCCACCGGAGCGGATCCCCATCTCGTCGGGTGGTGGACGCTGGATGAGACGTCGGGGACGACCGCGAAGGACGGCTCGGGGAAGGGGCGCAACGGGAAGCTCCTCGGCGGGCTGACGTTCGAGAAAGATGGCGTGGAGGGACGCCGGGGCAGGGCCCTGAAGCTCGACGGCGGGCGCGAGAGCCAGGTCCGGATCGAGGGCTACAAGGGCGTCACGGGTACGGGGCCCCGGACCGTGGCCGTCTGGATGCAGACGGAGCGAGCCCGCGGGCAGCTTCTCTCCTGGGGCAAGGACGACGGCGGCAAGATGTTCATCCTCGGGTTCATCCGCGCGGGCGTGGGCGTCACCCCCAAGGGAGGCTATCTCTACACCCTCGACAAGGTCCACGACGGCAAGTGGCACCACGTGGTCGCGGTGGTGGAGAAGGCCGAGCTTCCGAACCTGCACGACGACGTGAAGCTCTACAAGGACGGGGAGATCGCGGTGATCGACGACATCGGCCTTCTGGACCTGTGGCCGCTCGAGACCGGAGACGAGCAGGACGTGACCATCGGCTCGGGGTACGAGGGGCTGATCGACGACGTGAGGATCTACGATCGGGCCCTCTCGGCCGAGGAGGTCAAGGCGCTGTTCGAGGGGAAGGCGGCCAAGAAGCAGCCGTAGCATCGAAGCGCGACGCGGCGGCGGTGCTCTCCGCGTCGGGGCCTCGAATCCATCAGCCGCGGCGTCTGGAATCGAAGCGCGAAGCGGCGGCCGCGCCTCGACTGCATCATCAGCCTTGGCCTTGTGCGCGTCCGCGCCTCTGCGCCCTCGCGCCTCAGCCCCGTCTGCGTTCTCCGCCTCCGGGCCTCGGCGCCGTCAGCCCCGGCGCTCCAGCATCCCCAGCGAGCGGAGCCACTCCTCGGCGCGATCGGGCCAGGCGGTGACGGGCTTCTCCGTCCGGCG
>JAFGKN010000861.1 GCA_016928605.1 Planctomycetota bacterium
CATCACCGACCTCTTCGATGCGACCGACATCGCCGTCTGCCGCATGTACCGGAGCGCCGGCGAGGTGTGGAGGGGGCTCGCCAAGAATGCGACGGAGGGGCTGGGCCACCCTGCGGCGATCGTGCCCTGGACGGTCATCCTCGGCGCCGGACAGGTGCTTCCGCCGGCTCTGCTCGGCATCGCCGTCGCGCGCTGGCTTGCGGGCGCGGCCGGAGCGGGGACGGAGGCAGCGGGAGCCCTCGTCGCCGCTTCGCTCTCCATCCTCCCGCGCTGGGCTGCCGTCTTCCTCTTCCGCCAGTCGCCGCTGGGCGCGCTGCTCCATCCTCTGGGAGTCCTCGTGCTCCTCGCCATCCAGTGGTACGCGCTCGCGCGCAGCGCCATCGGCCTCCCTGCCGGATGGAAGGGCCGCGGGTACGGACGGTCGACCAGCGCCGCTTCCGACGTGGCGCAGGAGTCTCCGAGCGATGGTTGAGCGGCGGATCCGGCTGAGATCTGGAGATGGCCGAGGCCTGCAGCGCGGCCGCGGCTCACCGCGCGCTGCGGCTCGTCTCGCCCCTGCCGCGACTCAGCGCGCGCTCCGGCTCGTCTCCCCGTCGCTGCGCCGGTCGACGACCGCACGCGCCAGCGTCGCGAGCGCGCGGTTCTCGAGCTCACGGCTGTCGATCCGCGTGTCGTTCCAGCTGACGATCAGGTCGAGGCCCGGCAGGACGACCATGGCGCGCAGGCCTCCGTGGCCAAAGGCGCCGTACGCGTCCTCGGGGACATCGGGCCAGTGGCGCTTCCCGTCGCGGTCGACGCCGTTCGTCCACCAGAGCCAGCTGTAGCTCCCCATGTGATCCGTCTGGTTGTCGGGGATCTCCCGCGATCCGAGGGTGCGCTGCCCGGGGATCATCTCCGCCGCCTTCGCGCCGGCGCGTGGAATCGAGTTGGGGAGCGGGCTATGGACGGCCATCCGCGCGTGCTCCGGGCGGATCAGCTGCCGGTCCTTCCAGCGCCCCTCGCGGAGGTAGAGGAGCCCGAAGCGCGCGAAGTCGCGCACCGAGACGCCGACGCGGCCAGGCCGGTCCTTCCGGCCGAACGCGAGAAACGTCGGGCGGTCCTCGCACTCGAGGATCCCGGTGAGCCTGGCGGACACGATCTCCTCGTCGATGGTCTCGAAGCTCGCTCCGTAGACCTTCAGGAAGAGCGTGTCGAAGAACAGAGCCATCTGCCAGTCGTTGTAGGCGAAAGCGGTCCCCGGCTTCTCCGCCAGGCCGTAGCAGGAGATCTGGTTGGCGAGGTGGCGCCACGTGATGCCGCGATCCTTGTGGCCGAGAGCGGCGCTCAACCCGGCGAGGCGAGGCTCCCAGCGGGCCACCTTCTCGTCGAGGGATGCGATCTTGCCCTCCTCGAGCGCGACGAAGAGGAAGTGCGAGAACCAAGGCTTGCAGGCCGAGGCCACATCGCCGCGCCGGGAGGGATCGCCCCACGTGTAGACCATGTATCCGCCCCGCACGACACATCCTCTTCCGCCGGCGAGCCGGGCGAGCTCATCGAGCTTCGCGCCGTCGAGGCCCGCCTCCGCCGGCGATCTCCTCTCCCACGTCGCGCCGGGGTAGACGTCTTTCTCATCTCTTTGCTTTGCGGCTTTCTCGCGAGCCGCCCCTTCGGCTCCGCAGCCGGCCGCAGCCAGCACCGGCGCTCCGGACGGGCTCCCGGAGCCAGCGGCGGTGAAAGGCGCAAAGAGGAGGAGACTCGCCGCGGCGAGCATCCAGGGACCCCGCGGATTCCCGCATCCCAAACTTCTCAGGTACCTCATTGCGACTCTCTCCGGCCAGCGGGTCCAAGGGGAGCGGCTTCCGCCTCGCGTCCGGCGGGAAAGCCGGCTCCGCATCCGAGTATGCCGGCGGGCGATGGCACCCGCAAGGCTCGCTCGGGCCGCGGGCTGGCTCGGGCCGCGGGCTCGCTCGGGCCGGAGGCTCGCGAGACCGCGGTAGCGGCTCCGGCGGCGAGGAAGTATCCTTGACGCTTGGAGCTGTGCGCCGCGGCGCGCTGTCCGGCCGGTCGGCATCCGACAGCGGGCCGCGCGACGCGGAGCGCCCATCGTTCGGTCGAAGCCAGCGGTTTCTGCCATGTCGCTTTGGAAGCGAATCCATCCGGGGCAAGACGCTGCGCGCGGAGCGCTGCTCGGCGCGGCCGCTCTCATCATCCTCGGCTCGCTCCTGTGCGCATCCGCCGCCGGCGCGCCTCCCAACGATGCCTTCGGAGATGCCGAGGTCCTCGCCGGCCCGTCGGGGGAGGCGACCGGGACGAACCGCGATGCGACCCTCGAGAGCCGCGAGCCGCAGCACGCCGGTGCTCCCTGCGGCCGGTCCGTTTGGTGGCGCTGGAAGGCGCCGATCACGGGCGGCGCGAGCTTCAGCACGATCGGAAGCGACTTCGACACGCTCATCGCCGTCTACACCGGCTCCTCGCTCGCGTCGCTCGTCTCCGTCGCGGCCAACGACGATGCCAGCGCCTACTGGGGTGTCTACCAGTCGCGGGTCAGCTTCGAGATCACCGAGGGCACCGAGTACTCCATCGCGGTCGACGGCTACGACGGGGAATGGGGATCGATCCGGCTCTCCTGGTCGACGGTCGCCGGCGAGGCCTGCGAGCCGCCGCCCGAGCCGTCGGCGGAGAGCCCCACGGACGGCAGCGAGGGGATCGCAGCCGAGGTGACGCTCTCCTGGAACCAGGAGGTCCGGCGGATCCTCCGCAAGGTGATCTACGGCGCCGATGATCGCCGGGACGTGTACCAGGTCACCGATCCGGATCTGCTCGCCGCCTGGGACTCGACGGTGGCGCTCGTTTCGCGGTCCGATCTCAGCAGCGGCCCCGGAGGCTCCTACACGCTTCCGAGCCGGACGTTCGGTGTCGATTACGATCTCTGCCCGGCGGAGCCCTACTTCGATCAGCCCGATCCAGCCTGGTGCTCGGGCTTTCTCGTGGCGCCTGACCTGGTGGCCACGGCCGGTCACTGCGTCGAGGTGGGCCAGGACTGCGCCGATGTGGCCTTCGTCTTCGGTTTCCGCATGCTCGATGCGGCCACTCCGGTGCTCACCTTCGAAGCCTCGCAGGTCTACTTCTGCCGCGGCATCGTCGGGGGTATGGTCGACGATGCTGGAGCCGACTGGGCGGTGATCCGCCTCGACCGCGAGGTGCCGGATCACGAGCCGCTCCCGATCCGGCGCCAGGGCAAGATCGAGGATGGCGCGCCGCTCGTCATCATCGGGCATCCTTCGGGGCTGCCCGCCAAGATCGCGGGGGGGGCGAACGTGCGGGACAACGGAGCGGCGACCTACTTCACCGCGAACCTCGACGCCTACGGCGGCAACTCCGGGTCGGCGGTCTTCAACGCCGACACCCTCCAGGTGGAGGGGATCCTCGTCCGCGGGGAGGAGGACTTCGAGTTACAGATGGCCGGCGACTGCTGGGAGTCGGTCCGCTGCCCCGATGACGGCTGTGGCGGAGAGGACGTCACCCGCATCACGATGCTCGATCAGTTCATCCCGGGCGCGTTTCCGGACGTGACCTACGACGTGCTCTTCGGAGAGTGCGGCAACCTCGTGCCCGTCGCCCGCATCTCCGAGACATCCTACACGATCAGCGGTCTCGAGCCCCAGAAGGCGTACTGCTGGCAGATCGTGGCCCGCGGCGCCTGCGGCACGGCGCTCGGACCCGTCTGGACGTTCACGACCGCCGACGCCGGCGACGCGGCCTTCATCCGCGGCGACGTGGCGCAGGACTCGAGCGTGAACCTCTCGGATGCGGTCTCGATCCTCAACTACCTCTTCCTGGCCGGCGCTGTCCCGCCCTGCCTCGACAGCGCGGACACCGATGACAACGGCTCGGTCAACCTCACCGACGCCGTCTACCTGCTGGGGCACCTCTTCCTCGCCGGTGCCGCGCCGCCTCCCCCGCACGGCTCCTGCGGACAGGATCCCTCGCCGGACGATCTGGACTGCCAGGAGCACGCCGCCTGTCCGTGACGCTCTCCGCCGCCGCAGCGCGCGGGGACAGAGAATCTCAAAACCTGCGTTCGTGCAAGGAGAGTGGATCCACCACGGAGTCACGGAGGACACGGGGAGGAAGGAGCTCTTCTCCGTGCCTCAGCGTCTTCGTGGTGAGTTCTTCCTCCGAAAGCAGGAGGGAGCACAGACCGTCCAGCCCTCCTGACTGGCGGGAATCGGAAGATCGGACGCGCACCCATTGGATCACAGCCCCGGAGGCCGAGCGGAAACTCTCAGACCTGGCCAGCCTCAGTACCTGCGCAGCATCTCGAGGAGCTTCCGGTCGAGCTGGTGGCCGTGCCAGTCCTCGTACTCGATGTCCCGGCGGCCGGAGTCGAGGATGCCGAACGATCCGCGGAACTCCCAGAGGGCGTAGCCGATGGAGTGGCTCTTGAGGATCTGCATCACA
>JAFGKN010000862.1 GCA_016928605.1 Planctomycetota bacterium
ATCGGCGCGCCGCCGCCGCTGCGCGCCTCGAGCCGCCGCCCCTCGACGAGGCTCGACGGAGCGATCACCTGGAGCGCCCCCTCGACGATCGGCCGCGAGGACCGGTAGTTCGTCGTCAGGTGGAGGATGCGCGTCGCCGGGAAGTCCGCCTCGATCCTCCGCAGGCAGCCCGCGTCCGCTCCGCGGAAGCCGTAGATCGACTGGTCCGGATCGCCGATCCCGCAGAGGTTGCCGTCCGGCGCGACGAGGAGGCGGATCAGGCGGTACTGCGATGCGTCGATGTCCTGGACCTCGTCCACCGAGACCCACCGGTACCTCGAGCGGTAGAGGCCGGCGAGGTCGGAATGCTCCTCGAGGAGCTTCCCGGAGAGGTCGATGAGGTCGTCGAAGTCGAGCCAGCCCCGCGCGCGGAGCGCCGCGTCGTACATCGCGAGATCGCTCGCGAGGTCGCCGCCCGCGCGGACATCGAGCGCGCCGCCGCCGCGGAGCTCGTGATCCTGCTCGAGCCCGCCGGCCTCGCAGCTCTCGGGATCGCCCTCGTCGTCCCGGAGATGACGCTCGGGATCGCCGGTTTCGACTCCGTCACCGGCGATCTCGTCGACGGCCCCTTCGCGCTTCGCCAGCGAGATGCGCGCCATCCTCCTCCGGGCTTCTCTCTCGCCGACGCCGAGCGCCTCGCGCAGCAGATCGCGCCGCTCGGACTCGCCGGCGACCCTCAGGGGCTTGCGGAGGCCCAGGCGCTCGCCGTGCTCCTCGAGGATCTCGAGGCCGAGGGAATGGATCGTCAGCACGGGGATGCGCGCCGCCGCCTCGCCGAGGAGCCGGATCAGCCGCTCGCGCATCTCGCCGGCCGCGCGGCGCGTGAAGGTGATGGCGAGGCACTCCTCGGGAAGCGCTCCGCAGCGCTCGATGATGTGCGCGATGCGATGCGTCAGCGTGCGCGTCTTCCCGGTTCCGGGGCCGGCGATGATGACGAGCGGCCCGCGCGTGCGCTCGGCGGCCGCCCTCTGCTCGCCGTCGAGGAGCGAGAGGATGCCGGCCGCCTCCCGCGAGGCCGCCTCCGGCGCCGCCGTCTCCCGCGCGGTCCTCTCCTCTACGGCTGTCTCCAGCGAGGCCGTCTCCTCCGCCAGTACCTGCGCGGGCCGGTGCTCGCCGGGCTGCGTCGGCTGAACAGCGGCGGAGGGAGCGGAGGCCGTCATGCCACCGGCCTCGCTCGCCTCCGTCCCTTGTCTCTGCGGCCGCCGCCTCACCGCGGCCAGGCCCTCGAAGAGAAGCGCCCCGCCGAGCTTCCGCTCCAGCTCCTCCTGTTCGAAGAGGCGGATGCGGCCGTACTCCCCGTCGAAGCCGGGCTCGCGGATGACGCGGCCCTCGCGCATGCGCGCGATCGCTTCGGCGACGAGCGGCGAGCAGGCCCGCTCGATGTCAGCCCGCGGCGCGCTCTCCAGGATGAAGAGCTCCGTGCCGAGGCGCGAGAGCAGCTGCTCGTAGCGCTGCTGCACGGCCTTGCTCTTCGGCCCCGTGCGCTGCACCTCGGCGAGCACCTCCTCGAGCGGCACCAGGCTGCGAAAGGGACTGCGATCCGTCTCCGCCGAACATGCCTCCCGGTCCGCCAGCTCGCCGACGCGGTACATGACGCCGAGCGTCAGCGGCTTGCCGCAGACCGGACAGTCCCCTCCGCAGCGGCGGGTCTCCTCCGGGTCGAGGCAGACGCCGCACTTCCGGTGGCCGTCGTAGTGGTACTTTCCCTCCTCGGCGAAGAACTCGACCGTTCCGCCGTAGCGCTCGCCGGTCCGGAGCGCGCTCCGCATCGCGAAGTAGTCGAGATCGGTCTCGAAGACGCAGGCCTCGCGGGCGATCTTGGGCGGGGAGTGGGCATCCGAGTTCGAGACGAGGGTGTAGCGGTCGAGCGCCGAGAGGCGCCGGTTCATCGCGGGATCCGAGGAGAGCCCCGTCTCGACGGCGAAGATCTCGGATGAGAGATCGCCGTAGCACTCCTCGATCGCATCGAAGCCGGACTTCGATCCGAGCACGGCGAACCAGGGCGTCCAGATGTGCGCCGGGACGAGATAGCAGCCCTCGCCCGCCTCCAGCGCGATCTCGAGCAGATCGCGGGAGTCGAGGCCCAGGATCGGCCGCCCGTCCGATGCGATGTTCCCGATCCGCTCGAGGCTCTCGCGCACCTTCCGCGCCTTCTCGAGGTCGGGGACGTAGATCAGATGGTGAACCTTGCGCGTGCGGTCGCCGCGCTTGTAGATCGTCGAGATCTCCACCTGGAGCAGGAAGCGCACCTGCGGAGCCGATCCGCCGCCGAGGAGCGCATCCACTTCCCGCTCGAGCTCGGGGCGCAGCCGGAAGAGGCCGGGCTCGGCGGGGACGAGCTGCTCCTCGATCTCGCGGAACCACTCCGGGTGGGTGAAATCCCCCGTGCCGACGACGGCGACGCCCTTCTTGCGCGCCCAGAAGGCGATGTGCGGCAGATCGCAGTCGCGGCTCGTCGCCCTCGAGTACTTCGAGTGAACGTGCAGATCGGCGTAGAAGCCCATGCGTCCACCAGCCCGCGGGGGATACTCCTCGCGGGAGACCTGACCACCTGAAGAAATGTGCGGGAACGAACCTTCGAGGCGCCGGCCGCGCGAGCCGCGTCCCGGCGGGAACTCGACCGACATCCATCTTCCCGCCGCGGACCGGGGCGGTGACCGCCTCTCTCCACGCCGGGATTGTTCCCGGAGCGGGGAGAAAAGTCCAGGGGCAAGAAGGTCAGGAGCGCTCTTTTTCCTTCCCCGAGTTCTCTCGCGCGCGCGCCCGGATCCAGAGCAGTGCGTCGTTTTCGAGCGGCGACCGGAACATCCTCTCGGCGCCTCCCTCGGCCGAGCCCTTCTCGACGCTCTCGCCGCTCGCCGGATCGATCCACTCGAGATCCATCGCGCCCGATGCCTTCCGCAGGTCCACCTTCACCTCACCTCCGCTGGGGAGGTAGAGGAGATACTCGAGGCCGTCGCGCGCGAGGCAGTAGCGGCTCGAGGCGAGGTCGGCGCGCGGCGTCGTCCGCGCGAGGTCGATCCGCTCGGAGATGCGCCGCGCGC
>JAFGKN010000194.1 GCA_016928605.1 Planctomycetota bacterium
CCCCACGATCGTGATCTGCGGAGAGGCGAGCCTCTACACGAGCGTCCAGGACTGCCAGGCCATCGGCAAGTACTACCGGGGCATGACGCTCGTCTACAAGGACTCCTCATGCATGCCCTTCGCCGAGGAGTGCAGCCGGTTCAACCAGAACGTCGGCGCCTTTCTCAAGAAGTACACCCGACCCGCGAAGAAGAAGGACGCGACGACGCGGGAGCCGAGCTCCCAGGCGACGGCCAAGACGCCGCCTGCAGAGGATGCGGGCGAGGCGGGAGCCACGGACGCCGAGCAGCAGCTGGAGGCTGCGCTCCGCAAGAAGACCGCAACCGTCCGCGCCGACTTCGCGCAGGAGCTAGCGCGGGCAGCGGCGTGGGCTCTGCGGAACAGCCTGCCCGACGAGGCGAAGAAGCTCATCGAGCAGATCCGCGAGCTCGATCCCTCGTCGAGGCAGCTCCCGCAGCTCGAGAAGGCCGCCGCCAGCGCTCCGCTCCCCAAGGAGGACGAGAAGCTCGAGAGCGAGCGCAAGACCTTTGCCGAGAAGATCCGGCGCGCCGAGACCGCGCACGGCAAGCGCCTGTTCGACTTCGCAGCGCAGTGCTTCAAGTACGGCCTCTTCACGAGATCCAACGACCTGCTGAGGCAGGTCCTGGTGCTTACCGACGACCGGGACTCGTACCACAGGAAGGCGCGCACTGCCCTCGGCTTCGTCTGGGACCGGGACGAGGAGAAGTGGATCTCCCGCTGGGAGGCCGAGAAGAAGAAGGACCACTTCCTGACCGACGAGGGGTGGGTCGAGAAGAAGTACCGCAGGCAGTGGGAGCAGGGGCTCCGCCCCTACATGGGCAAGTGGGTGG
The DNA here is from genome assembly GCA_016928605.1 of Planctomycetota bacterium. Taxonomy (GTDB): domain Bacteria; phylum Planctomycetota; class UBA8108; order UBA8108; family UBA8108; genus JAFGKN01. The sequence continues at coordinate 852 of JAFGKN010000194.1, forward strand.
AGGCCGAGTTCGAGAAGGAGAAACGGAGCCGCAACGAGTACGATCCCTACACCGTCGAGAGCGAGAACTTCGTGGTCATGACCACCCTCGGCCGCAAGGAGGCCTGGCAGTTCGCGCAGATGCTCGAGGGCTTCAAGCAGAAGTTCTACGAGGTCTTCATCGGCTACTACGACCAGCAGTCGGCGGGCGACTTCCTCTTCCGCCGCGGCAAGGATCAGCCCGGACACAAGGTGTACGTGTTCCCGTCCCGCGTCGAGTATCTGACCCACGTCAAGGCCGAGCAGGGCAATCGCCAGCTCCTGCGGGAGTCGGCGGGCTTCTACCTCCCGTCGCAGACGATCTCGCGGTTCTTCTGGTCCGAGAATCTCGATGCGGTGCTCTCGACGCTCTTCCACGAGGTCGCGCACCAGCTCTTCGAGGAGACCAAGGACACCTCGCGCGGGGGCAGCGAGGGCAACAACTGGCTCGTGGAGGGCCTCGCCAGCTACGTCGAGACATGGGAGCGGCAGGGCGATGAGTGGTATCCGGGCCGGAACACGGGGATCTCCTATCTCCATAGAGCCAAGAGGATCCTCGCGGACGATTCGAAGTTCTCGCTGTTGAGCTTCGTCCAGGTCGACAACAAGACCTTCCACGAGATGGACCGCGGCGACAACTACTGCCTCTCGTGCGCGCTGACCCACTTCTTCATGCACTACGACGACGAGGTCTACAGGGAGGACTTCGTGCGATTCGCCAGCGCCTACTACGAGGGGAAGGTGCGGATGTTCTCGCTCGCGGAGTACATCGACGTCCCCGGAGGCGGCTCCGCCGAGGATCGGCTCGCCATCCTGGAGAAGCAGTTCCGCGAGTACATGGCGGCTCTCTGAGCCACGAGCCCGAGGCCGGCCGCGGCCGGAGCCCTCCGCCCCGGTCGGCGGTCCTCGCGCCGCATCAGGAGTTCCTGCCGGGCGGAGTGTCCCGCATCGCGGCGCGGAGGAAGAACGTCACGAGAAGCCCCGCGGCCGAGGTCCCCGCCGCGAAGAGGAACGCCGGCGACCAGTCGGCTTCCTCGGCGCTGGAGAGGCAGAAGCTGACGAGGATGCCCGCGAGGGTCCCCAGCCCGGGGCCGACGAGCGTCAGGAGGGACTGGGCCGTGGCGCGCACCTCGCGCCGAGCGATCTCGTCGACCGCCAGGCTTGCGGTGATGAGGTAGAAGACGACGCAAGGCGCGACGAGCAGGCTGGAGACGGCGATGCAGACGGGACACGAGGAGAGGCCGAAGACCGCCTGCCGGAGCAGAGACGCCGTCACCCCCAGAGCGAGCGTCGCCGGATAGCCGCACCGCGCCAGCACCCGCTTCAGAACCGCGAAAAGCGGGATCTCCAGCACGACGCCGAGGGCGAGGAGGGGACCGATGTACTTCTTCGGGATGCCGACCTGCTCGAGCCTCAGGTTCGAGTAGTAGAACATGATCGAGATCGCGGATGACATCAGAAAGCTCAAGGCGAGGATGAGGAGGAACCCGGGCGCCCTGACGAGCCGTCCCAGGTCATCCCGGAACCTCCGAGCCGGCTGCAGAGGGAGCGCCAGGCCGGAGATCGGCGGGCTCTCGGAGTTCCGGCCGGGCGGAGGAGTGTGCGGCAGGAAAGGCGAGGCCGCCACCAGGAGGAGCTCGATCGACACCGCGAGGTAGATGGCGAAGGACAGGCCGTCGCATCCCGTGGCCGTGTGCCACGCGAATACGATGGCCGCGGGCAATATCCAGCCCACCGATCCCCAGAGGCGGAGGCGCCCGAACTGCATCGCCGGGCAGGAGAGGTTGTGGTAGCAGAGAGCTTGCGCCAGCGCATTGGTCGGCTGCTGCAGGCCGACGTAGAGCGTGAACCCGATGAACAAAAGCGCGAATCCGTCGATGGCGCCCAGGATGGCGAGCAGTGCCGCCGCCGCGAGGTGCATCAGCGGGACGAGCCGGTTGAGCGCGAGGATGCGATCCGCGATCCACCCCCAGAAGAAGGGAAAGACCGTGCTCGCCCCCGCCGCGCCCAGAGTGATCAGCGTGATCCTCGGCGCCGAGAGCCCCCGCTCCTCGAAGTAGAGCGTCAGGTAGGGATATAGCGCGCCCCCCGCTCCGAACTGGACGAGCATCAGGAAGGCGAGAGATCGGGGAATCCTCGGTCGCAACTTCAACGAGCGGCCTCCCTCTCAGAAGCGGAACGTCACGCCCAACTGGACTGTGGCCTCGGGCTCGATCATCTTCCAGCGCGGCGGGTCAGAAGTTCGTCTCCACCATCGGCCTGAACGTCAGATCGTGGACGACGAGGTCCTCGGGAAGGGTGAGCAGCGCGAAGATCGCTTCCGCGACGCTCTCGGGGCGCAGGTAGTCCGGCCTCGCGCCGGCCCGGAAGCTCGTATCGGTCCCTCCCGGATAGACCGAAGAGACGCGGACGCCGAAGGGCCGGACCTCCTTGCGAAAAACCTCCGTCAGCGCCTTCAGGCCGCTCTTGGCGGCGGTGTAGACTCCCATCGACTCGTTGGCGAAATGGCAGACGGTCGAGAGGACATTGACGATGCGCCCGCCGCCGCGCTCCTTCATGTCCCTGCCCGCCTCCCGCATGAGGAGAAAGGGTGCCCGGAGGTTGACGGCGAGCACGGCATCGAACTCCTCGGTCGTGACCTCCGTGAGCGGAGCCTTGCGCTCGTTGTATCCCGCGTTGTTGATCAGGATGTCGACGGCCCCCCA
>JAFGKN010000195.1 GCA_016928605.1 Planctomycetota bacterium
CCGCGCCCAAGGATGGCGCTGGATGACCAGAGACGTGGGCTGCGGCAGCTGATCCGCTGTCGCGTCCGGAAACCGGCGATCGATTCGCTGCAGCAACGAATCGGAGCCATGGTGAGCTCGAGCCCGGCGAGCGCTGACGCAGGCCGGGTCGACGTACTCGGAGAGCCCTCCGGGCGCTCGCCGCACACTGTCTCGCAAGTCAGGGGAGAAGCCGAGATGAAAGACCACGACAAGAGATCTCTCGAGCCCCAGGATCGCGGAAAGAGAAAGGCCGGCGCAGGCGCACGTCGCATCCGCCGCATCCCCAGCCTGGCGGCCCTGACGGCGTGCTCGCTGCTCCTCGCCGCATCTCTCCGGGCGGACACCATCTACCTGAAGGACGGCTCGTTCATCGACGACTGCAAGGTGACGAAGGAAACCGCGACCGACGTCCACGTCCGGACGAAGGTCGGAGACATGGTCGTCCCCCGGGACAAGATCTACCGGGTGCTGAAGCAGAAGACGGTCTACGACATGTACGAGGAGCAGCGCGCGCGGATCCGCGACGAAGACGCGAACGGGCTCTACAAGCTCGCCGCCTGGTGCAGGACGCGCGAGGGCCTCCGGAAGGAAGCCGACGAGCTGCTGGAGAAGGTCATCGCCCTGAACGAGAATCACGCGGGCGCTCGAGTCCTGCTCGGACACGTCAGGGTCGACAAGGAGTGGGTCGTTCCGCCGCCGCTCTCGCTCTGCTTGCACGTCGCCAACCCCGCGTCGCAGGATGCGCAGCTTCTCGGCAAACGGCTGGCTCTGTTCCTCGAGACGCGCAAGGACGTGCGCCTGGTGAGCAAGCTCGATAGCATCGCTCCTGTGGATGGCTGCACCCTGGACGCCTCGATCGGTCTGAGTCGGACGACCGGATCCCACCTCTACGGAGTGCCGATGGGCACGCCAGCCCTCGCAGCTAGCATCAGACTGCGCGCGCAGAGCACGTGGATCGGGAAGAGAGTACTGAACGTCTCGCTCGATGGACAGGTGCCGGCGACGGGAGGAGAGAAGGCGACCAGCCAGGCGATCCAGAACGCGCTGGGCATGAACAGCCAGAAGCTCCACCAGTATCTGGATCAGATCGTTCAGCTACGCTCGAAGGTCCTCGAGGTGGAGCTGAAGAAGGCGGCGAAGGAGCACCGGGAGGAGAAGGAGAGAGCGAAAGCGTAGCCGCTCAGGCCCCTTCCCAGCACCGGGCGCGGACCCTGCATCGATAGACTCTGCGCAGGAGCTCCGTTTGGAGCAAGCTGCGGCAAGACGGCGCTTCAGGGTCCGCAGCTCGAGCGCTCCAATCCGGCGGTGCGCCGATCCACCCGGGTCCTCGTGCCGGGAAGGGGGTTGCGGCCGGGGCTCGCGCTGGGTCAGCATCCATATCGGCCGGGATCGGACCGTGTCCTGATCAGGCTTCGAGACGGCTCTGCCCCGGAGCCCGACGCTTCCCTCTGCCGACGCACGATGGAGGTCCTTCCTGATGCAACGCTCGCCGTATCTCCCTCTCGTTCTGGCCGCCGCTCTCGTCTCGACCGTCGCGCTCCGCGTGCCGGCTGCTCCGCCCCCGCTTGAGGAAGAGGCTGCGCGCGGCGAGCCCGCCATGAGCATCGCCATCGGAGGAACCGGCGGCGCCTACTTCCTGGTCTCGCCCGGCGAGCTGACGATCGACCTTCAGAAGCGCGACCGTAACCTCACCGGCCGGCGCACTCACCTGCGCGCCATCCTCGTCGGGCCGGATCGCGAGGTCCTCGAGGACGTGACGATCCCCGATGACGGCCGTCCGCGCGGCAGTGGACCGGGACCCGTCCAGGAGGTCCGACTGAGCGCTCGAGCCGCGCGGCGGGGAGTCTACGGTCTCAACATCACGGTCTCCCAGGACCGCTACGGCGAGGACATCCTCTGGGGTTTTCGCACGAGCTGTCCGCGCTACGTGATCGAGACGGCGAGGGGACACCGCGACGAGAGGCACCAGGAGCCGATCGTCCTTGCGCAGCCCGAGCGCTCGGCTGACGTCTGCTTCCTGCCGCGGCGCGGAGCGCTCCGCATCGACCTGAGCGGCCTTCCGGAGTCAGCCGAAGCTCCCGCCGTGTACGACGCGCGCGGAGACCTGATCGCGCGGCTGACGGTCACGGGCGATGGACGCGCCTCCCACGTGTTTCCCGGCGACCCGGAGCGCGGCGCTGACCGCGGCGCCTTGCCGTGGCGGCTCCATCTTCCCGCAGCCCTGGCGACCATCCACATCGACGGCGTCACCCGCTGGGACAGGGGAGAACTCGCCGAGAACCTCTGCTACTGGTCGCCGAGCGTGAGCACCTTCTTCCCGTACCTGGACTACCGCTGGCTCATCACGCCGTATCAGCATACGGTTCACGTCCGTCCTGGAGAGAGGGCTGATGTCCGATTCGATGTCCACAACCACGCGGAGCGCGCCCGCTCGTTCCGGCCCTCGATCGAGTTACCTGATGGCCGGTCCTGGCCGGTTCGCATCCCCGCCGAGCGCATCGAGCTGTCTCCGAGGGCATCATCATCCATCACGCTCCAGTACGACGTGCC
>JAFGKN010000196.1 GCA_016928605.1 Planctomycetota bacterium
CCGCAGCCGAGAGCGCTCACGATGTCCGAGATCTCCTTGTTCTCGACCACCTTGGAGAAGCCCGCCTGCTCGGTGTTCAGGACCTTGCCTCGCAGGGGGAGGATCGCCTGGTACTTGCGGTCGCGCGCCTGCTTGGCCGAGCCGCCGGCCGAATCGCCCTCGACGATGAAGAGCTCGCACTCGTGGGGCCGCGTGCTCTCGCAGTCGGCGAGCTTTCCGGGGAGGTTCAGGCGGTGGGAGACCGCGGTCTTCCGCGTCACCTCCTGCGCGGCGGCCCGGGATGCCGCCCGGGCGCGAGCCGCGAGCACCGTCCGGCCGACGATCGCCCTGGCGACGGTCGGATTGGAGTTGAAGTAGCGCTCCAGCGCGGCGCCCGCCGCGCCGCTGACCTGCGCCTGGACCTCGGGGTTGTTCAGCCGCTCCTTGGTCTGGCCCTGGAACTGCGGGTCGAGGATGTAGACCGAGAGGATCGCGCTCAGGCCCTCGCGGATGTCCTCGGCCGAGATGGTGACGCCCCGCGGCTGGAGATCGTGGTCCTCGACGTAGCCGCGCACGGCGCGGACCACGCCCGCGCGGAGGCCCAGCTCGTGCGTCCCTCCCGCGGACGTCTCCACTCCGTTGACGTAGGACCGGACGTATTCCCCCGTTTCGTCGGTCCACTGGAGAGCTAGCTCCATGCGGGGGTCATCCGGGCTCTCCATGTAGAAGATGGCATCCTGCGTCGGCTTGTGCCCGCGCGCCGCGACCAGGCGGCGCAGGAACTCCTTGATGCCCTCGTCATGCTTGAAGCTCTCGGAGGTGCGGGAGGATCGATCCCTGTACTGGATGGTGAGACCGCGGTGCAGAAAGGAGCGCGCCTCGAGCACGTCGCGGATGCGCGACGGCTCGAACTGGACCTTCGCGAAGATCTCCGGATCGGGGCGGAAATAGATGCTCGTGCCAGATCCTCTCGCCGGTCCGAGCTTCTGCATCGGACCGCGCGGCTTGCCCCTGCGGAACTTCTGCTCGTACTCGAAGCCGTCCCGCTTGACGCGCGCCACGAGGAGCTCGCTCAGGGCGTTCACTACCGAGGCTCCCACCCCGTGGAGGCCTCCGGAGTGGCGGTAGTTGTCGGATCCGAACTTGCCTCCGGCGTGGAGCGTCGTGAGGATCGTCTCGAGGGCCGGCCGCTTCGACTGCGGGTGCGTGTCGACGGGGATGCCGCGGCCGTTGTCCGTGATGGCGATGCCCTTGAGGTCCTTGTCGAGCACCACCTCGATCGTGGTCGCATAGCCGTTCATCGCCTCGTCGACCGAGTTGTCGAGGATCTCCCAGATGAGGTGATGCAGCCCGCGCACATCCACCCCGCCGATGTACATGGCGGGACGCCGGCGCACCGGCTCGAGTCCTTTGAGGACGCTGATGTCCTTGGCCGTGTATCCACCCGTCTTGCCGGCTGTGCTCACCATGCTCCATCACCTCGGCTTCTTGCCGTTGTTTCGAGCCGCGCCGCCGCTCGAGCCGTTTCCGCTCGAGGGAAGCTCCGGGACGAGGATCTCGGGCGGCTCGATGCGGCTGAGGCCTCCGCGCTTGATGACCTCGAGCCCTTTGCCGCCGCGGCTCGTCACGTGATAGCGGCGGGGCGTCACCTCGATCTTCCGCTGTCCGGTCGTGTAGACCCTCAACCCCTCGGAAGGGCGGCGGCTGATGCCCGTTCCCAGCACCCGATCCGTCTTGCTCAGCCGGATGCCGAGCACTCCCCGGCCCGGGCCGCCGAGGAAGCTCACGTCGGCGGCCTTGAAGAGGAGAACCCGTCCCTCGACGGTGGCGACGAGGACGACGTCCTCCTCGGTGACGAGGTGGACACCGACGATCTCCTCGCCTTCCTTGATCCTCGCGAACCTCCTTCCCGCCCGCGTGGAGGCATCGGCGAAAGGGAGCAGGGAGCAGCGGAGGGCGTATCCGCGGGAGCTCATCACCAGCAGGTGGCGAGGCGCGATCGTCCCGGCGGGATCCTCCTGCGAGCCGTAGTCCGAGACGAGGCGCGGATCGAGGGAGAGCGCCGCGACGATCCTCTCGGCATCGCGGAACTTGAAGTACTTCTGGATCGGATCGCCGTGGCCGCGGCTGGGGAGGATGTCGTTGATGCGGATCGTGTAGGCCGATCCCAGGTTGGTGAAGAAGACGAGGTGGCTCCGCGTGTTTCCCGCCAGCACGGCGAGAAGCTCGTCTCCCTGCCGCAGGCGGACCTTGGAGACGTCCGCGATCTTGCCGCTGCGGCGGATCCACCCGTCCCTCGACAGCGTGACGTAGGAGTCCTCGTCGACGATGAACGCGTCCTCGTCATACTCGGTCTCCTGGGCGCCCCGGACGCCGACCTTCGTGCGCCGGGCGTCGCCGTACTGCACCCGCGCCTGCCGCAGCTCGTCGCGGACCACGTTCCAGAGGCGTTTCGGGCTCTCCAGGATCTCCTCGATCCGCCGCGCCTCCGTCTTCTTCTCCCGCAGCTCGTCGAGGATCGCCTGGATCTCCAGACGCGCGAGCTTGTAGAGCCGGAGGTCGAGAATCGCGCCGGTCTGGACCTCGTCGAGCGAGAACCGCCGCATCAGCTTGTCGCGGGCATCATCCCGCCCCTCCGACTTGCGGATGATCCGGATGGCCTCGTCGAGGGCATCGAAGACCTTGCGCAGCCCTTCGAGGATGTGGATGCGCTCCTTCAGCTTGGACAGATCGTGCTGAAAGCGCCGCTCGACCACCTCGTAGCGGAACTCGATGAAGTGGAGCAGGAGGATCTTCAGGTCCACCCTCGCGGGCGTGCAGCTCTCGCCGGATCCATCGTCAGCGGGCACCAGGCACGTCAGATTGACGTTGAAGTTGGACTGCAGCGCGGTGTGCTTGAAGAGGTAGGCCATCACCACGTCCGGGTCGGAGTCCTTCTTCAGCTCGAGGACGATCCTCACCTCGGAGGTCGACTCATCCCTCACATCCAGGATCTGCGGGACCTTCCGCGCGAAGATCAGCTCGCCGATGCTCCGCACCAGGGCGTCCTTCTGGACCATGTAGGGGATCGACCGGATGATGACCTTGAGGTTGCGGTGCCCGTCCTCCACCCTGTACTCGGCGCGGATGCGGATCGTCCCCTGTCCTTCCTCGTAGATGCTGCGGATCTCGGCTCGAGAGTTGAGCAGCTCGCCGCCCGTCGGGAAGTCGGGCCCCCGGACGATCTTCACGAGCTCGGAGATCTCGAGGCTCCGGTCCTGGATCAGAGCCTCGCAGGCCTCGGTTACCTCCGCGAGATTGTGCGGAGGGATGTTGGTGGCCATGCCCACCGCGATGCCCGTCGCGCCGTTGATCAGGAGGTTGGGGACTCGCGCGGGCAGCACGACCGGCTCGCGGGTCTTGGCGTCGTAGCTCGGGCGGAAGTCGACCGTCTCGCGCGGAATCTCCTCGAGCAGCTCCATCGCGATCGGACGGAGGCGCGCCTCCGTGTACCGGTAGGCCGCAGCGCTGTCGCCGTCGAGTGATCCGAAGTTTCCGTGCCCGTCGACGAGCGGATAGCGCAGGCTGAAGTCCTGGGCCATCCGGACGAGCGCGTCGTAGACCGCGGTGTCCCCGTGCGGGTGGAACTTGCCGAGCACATCGCCCACGATGCGGGCGCACTTGAGCGGCTTCGCCACCGCCGAGAGGCGCAGCTCGTGCTGCATCGTGTAGAGGATCCTCCGCTGGACCGGCTTCAGGCCGTCGCGGACGTCGGGGAGCGCGCGCGCCGTGATGACGCTCATGGCGTAGTTGAGGTAGCGCCGGCGCGTCGTCAGCCGGAGCGGTACGTCCTCGATCGAGCCCGCCGGCATCTGCGGCGCGCTCTTGCGGGACTTCGTGCGCTTTCTGGCCATGTTCGAATTCGATCCATCGCAGCGGCAGACCGCGGGCTATTTCTCGCCAGCGGGCTCGTCGCCATGCATCGGAGCCGCGGATGCGGCGCCAAGGGGACCCATCCCGTCGACAGGGGATCGGCGCCGACACCGGCTTCCACCGCCGCATTCACGAGCGATGCTCCTCTCACAAAGCCTGCGCCCACTCTCTTCCCTTCACGGGGCCGCCAGCGCGGCCCAGGAGGTGGACGACTCCACCCGGCGGGCCAGGACGCAGCCCTTATAAACCGCCGCAGAGGCGAAAGCAACCGCGAACCTCGCGCCCCGAAAGCGCCGCTGCGCCGCTGGCGGCAGCGACGGCCGATCTGCGGAGTGCGCGACGGGCTAGGCGGAGCGTGCGGGCTCGAAGGGCGACCGGAGAGCGCGGAGAAGGCAGTCGTCCGAGCTGGAATCCACTTGAAGGAGAGGACTGCACGGAGAGAGCCGGCCGGGATCGCCGCCGCGTCATTCCACCGCAGGAGGCAGCAGATAGCGGGCGTAGACGGGAATCCTCTCGGGAGGCGCGCTGGCCGCCGTCTCGGCCTGCGGGATGTGCAGCTCGAAGACCTGGAGCGCGACGAGCCCGAGCCGGGCCTTGAAGAAGGCAAGCGACTGCTCGTTGCCCTCCGTCGACTCCACCACGAGGCAGTCCTGGAAGCGTCCTTTGATGCTCTCGAGGCGTTGATGGACCTTGAGCTTCCCGCAGGAGTAGTCCTCCCGCAGCGGACGCCGGTCGGGAGGGAGGCAGAGGACCTCTCGCTCGACGATCCGCGAGAGCTCGCCCGTCTCGCTGTCCGGGAGGAGGAAGCTCTGCCGGATCTCGTTCCTGGCCGCGTCGACGATCCAGCTGAGCGTCCGGTCTCCCGGCGAGACCTTCACCTGGCAGGTCATGAAGCCCGATTCCTTGCTCCCGGCGATATCGGTGATCTCGTACGCGATCCGGTAGTCCTTGGGTAGCCGCTCGCTGACGACCTCGTAGGTGAAGACCGCTCCGGTGCGGAAGGGACAGTAGGCGCGGACGTCGGACGCGGAGTACTCTTCCTGCTCGGAGGCGCCTGTCGGGGCTCCGCTGTCCGGGGCGGGAGGGTTGGTCTTCTCCTCCGCCGGAGTCGCGACCTGCGGGTCCGCTCCGCTCAGGCCTGCCAGCTGCGGCACAATCGGGCGGCTGCCGGTGATCGTGAAGGGCAGGCTGGCGAGCAGCACGACGACCAGGGAGACGGCGGCCATCTTCCACCAGGGCGGCGGCACCAGTCCCTCGGAGGCGAGGGACGGCTCGACGTAGCTCGGCGTGTAGACCGGCAGGGCTCGGATCGCCGCCGAGAACTCCTCAGCGCTCTGGAAGCGGCCCTCCCTGCGGAAGGCGAGCGCCTTGCGCACCACCTGCCAGACGGCGCCGGGGACCACGTGCTCCGGCTGCGCGGGAGGCGTGACCATGTCGTGCGGAGCCCTCTCGGAGGTCCCGATGTCGCCCGGGACCTCACCGTAGAGCATCTCGTAGAGCATCACGCCCACCGAGTAGATGTCGCTGCGTGGGTCGAGGTCATCGGAGCCCTTGGCCTGCTCGGGCGACATGTAGCGCGGGGTCCCGAGGATGCCTCCGCGGGTGATGTCCGCGCTCGAGGACTCCTCGCCGAAGCTCTTGGCCAGCCCGAAATCCCCCACCTTGACGAAGTCCCGCCGGTCCTCGTGCCGCTCGAGGAAGACGTTCTCGGGCTTCAGGTCCCGGTGGATGATCCCGCGCGAGTGCGCGAGCTGCATCACGGACAGGACCTGCAGGGTGATGTGGAGCGCGCGGTTCACCGGGAGGAAACCCTCCCTGGCGATCACCCGGCTGAGGGGCTCGCCCTCGCAGTAGTCCATGGTGAAGAAGAGGTCGCCCTCCTCGGTGCGGCCGAACTCGCGGATCTGGATCGTGTTCTCGTGGATCAGCTGCATCGCGAGCGCGGCCTCCCGCAGGAAGCGGCGCCGGAACTTGGGATCCTGGCTGAGGGAAGGATGCAGCCGCTTGAGGGCGAAGATGTTCTCCGTGTCGAAAAGCAGCAGCTCGACCTTGTAGACGACGCCGAAGCCCCCCTCGCCGAGGACGTTGACGATGCGGTACTTGTTGTTGATGATCCTGCCGACGTTGAGCCCCTGCGAGTCCTCGGATTCCTCGAACGCGCTGGTCTCCCGGAAGCTGAAGCCGCAGAAGGTGCAGCGGTCGAGGGTGTTGCGGCTCTCCTGCTTGCAGCGGGGGCAGAC
>JAFGKN010000863.1 GCA_016928605.1 Planctomycetota bacterium
GCCCAGGTGGAGAGCGCCTCGCAGCGGTTCCTCCCCGGCAGGAAGAAGTGGCACTCCGTCAGGGCGAGGGGGATCTTGAAGCGCGCGACCTGCCGCCGCATGTCGGCGAGGCTCGCCTCCTGCTGCTTGTACGCCTGCATGAAGTGCTCCCACGTGCGCGCCGGATCCTTTCGGTACTCGGTCCCCCGCAGCGGCGAGTCCGCGCCGCCGGGACCGAAGCCGTTGTGGAACGAGATGTACTGCAGCTCCTCGCCGGCGATCTCCGCCAGCCGCTCGGCCCACCCGCTGCCGCCCCATCCGATGATGTCGATGGTCGGATCCGCTTTCCTCATGGCCCGCGCGAACTCGACGGTCTTCTTCGCGGCCGTCTCCACGCTGAAACCGTTCGGCTCGTACGATGTCTCGTTGCCGATCTGCCAGAGCTTCACGCCGTAGGGCTCGCGCACTCCGTGGCTGATGCGCAGCTCGCTCGAGGGGCTGTTGCAGTACTCCACCCACTCGCCGGCCTCGCGCGCGTCGCCGGAGCGGATCTGGCCCTTCGGGTTTCTCGCCCAGTACGACCGGCCGTCCGCCTCGAAGTTGACGACGATGAGCGGGTCGGCGCCCGTCCGCCGGCAAAACTCGACGAACTCGCCCGTCCCCACCTGGTTGTTGTAGATGCCTCCCCAGAGGAGGTTGAACATGGGCGGCCGCTTCTCCCTGGGGCCCACGCCCTCCTTCCACCGGTAGTAGGAGCAGAAGCAGCCTCCCCATCGCATCAGCGTGGGAGCGAGCTCCTGCGTGATCTCGACCACGTCGTCGCGCCACCTGTCCGCGAGGAAGTCCCACGCGGCGTCGACCGACGAGTCGGTCGTGCCCAGCGGCTCCATGAACTGCATGTAGAGATAGGGCGACAGCTCGAAGCGCGGCTCCGGGTCGACGGCGAGCGCCGCGAAGCCCTCGGGCACGGCCTCGGGGACGCGCGCGGAGCTCGCTGCCAGCGGGCCGGAGAGGACGGCGGCGGCCGACCCGAGGCCGGCGCGCTTCAGGAATCCACGGCGGTCGATGTCGTCTCGCTGCACGGAAGCCTCCCTCGATGCGGTGGATGGATGTGCTGGACGGTCGGACGTCTCGAGCGAAGTGCTGCGGCGCGCGGCGCGCCGTGCTCCGGGCTCGTTGTCGGCTTCATCCTCGCAGCGCGGGCCCCGCAAGGCAAGCTGCGCCGTCCGCGCGCTGCCGGCGGCGGCTCGGCGCATCGTAGGTCGTCGGCCGGCGCGCGGCCAGCTCCATCCTCGCTCGCGATGCCGGATTCTGTTTTTCCGGCAGCCCGTGGCAGGCGGACCGCCGCGGCTCCCGCCGGCGCGTCGAGGCTCGGGTTTCACCGAGCCGGAGCGCCCCGCCGCGGTTCCTTTTCCGATCGCCTCGCTTGCGCCGGAGCCGCTTGCAGCGGTTGACAGCGATGCGAAGCGATCCGTAAGATGGCAGCGACATCGACTTCCAGGAGCAGACGATGTGTCGGAGGTTTCCGCGTGGCACGTGTAACGATCGAGCCGAAGCTCGTGCGGTGGGCCCTCGATCGCGCCCGCCTCTCGCCTGCGGGACTGCACAAGCGTTTCCCGCGGCTCGATGACTGGGAACGCGGAGCTGCCCAGCCCACGCTGAAGCAGCTCGAGAACTTCGCCAGAGCTACGCACGTTCCCATCGGATTCTTGTTCCTGCGAGAGCCGCCGCGGGAGGCCGTTCCGATCCCGGACCTTCGCACCGTCGCCGGCCGCGAGATAGCGGCGCCGAGCCCCGACCTCCTCGACACCATCTACCTCTGCCAGCAGCGGCAGGAATGGTACCGCGACTTTGCCCGGACGGCGCGCGAGCCGAAGCGGGAGTTCGTCGGTTCGGCAAAGATGACCGGTGACATCCAAGCCACCGCCGCTGCGATGCGCCGCGCCCTGGGCTTCGACCTCGAGGAACGCTCCGCGGTGGCGACGTGGACCGAGGCCCTCCGGTCCTTCATCGACCAGGCGGATGCGCTCGGGGTGCTCGTGATGGTCAGCGGGGTGGTCGCCACGAACAACCGCCGCAAGCTCGACCCCGCCGAGTTCCGTGGCTTCGCCCTGAGCGATGATCTGGCGCCGCTCGTCTTCATCAACGGGGCGGATACGAGGGCCGCGCAGATGTTCACGCTCGCGCATGAGCTCGCGCACCTGTGGCTGGGCCAGTCGGCGCTTTCGGACGTTGGCCCCGTCACTTCGCCGTCGCACGATGTGGAGGTCTGGTGCAACCGGGTAGCCGCGGAATTGCTCGTTCCGCTGGCCGTTCTGCGCGAGGACTACCGCGCGTCCGTCGGTCTCCGCCCGGAGCTGGCCCGGCTGGCCCGGCGTTTCAAGGTGAGCACTCTCGTCGTTCTGCGCCGCATCCATGACGTGGGGGCCCTCAGCCGCGAGCTGCTGTCGCGGGAGTACGAGCGCGAGGTCGAGCGCCTGCTGCGTCTACCGACCGGCAGGGGCGGCGACTTCTACCTGACGCAGTCGGCGCGCGCCGGCAGGCGGTTCGCGCGCGCTGTCGTGGTGAGCACGTTCGAGGGCCAGTCGTCGTTCACCGAGGCGTTCCGCCTCCTGGGCGTCAAGAACGCATCGACGCTGCACCGGTTCGCCGCCGAGCTGGAGGCTGCGTTCTGATGGCGTACCTCCTCGATGCGGATGTGTTCATCCGCGCCAAGAACTCCCATTATGGCATGGACTTCTGCCCCGCCTTCTGGGACTGGCTCCTTCAGGAGCACGAGCGAGCCATCGTCTTCAGCGTCGAGAAGGTGGGCGACGAGCTCGAGGCTGGAAGCGATGAGCTGTCCGAGTGGGCCGCCGCGCGGGGCCTCGGCTTCTTTCTGCGCCCCGACGCCGCGGTGTTCCCGGCGCTTTCGCGCGTCAGCGAGTGGGCTACCAGCCAGAGCTACGAGCCGTCGGCGGTGAGCATGTTTCTGCAGGTGGCGGATTACTACGTGGTGGCGCAGGCGCTGGCTGGCGGCCACACCGTCGTGACGCACGAGCGTCCGGCGGGAACTCCCCGGAGGATCAAGATTCCCGACGCGTGCATCGGCCTGGGGATCAAGTGCATGGCGCCCCACGAGATGCTGCGCAAGGAGCGAGCGCGGTTTGTCCTGGGTGGACGAGCTGTGTGATCCGGCAGCCTCGGCCGGTCCTGGAAAGCGCGCTGAGTTCGCCGGCTCGCTCGCCTCGGCTCGCCGGACCGCCCAAGACATCAAACGCTTGCCCCGCACCCCCGCGGCGACTACCATCTGGGCATGGCCAACATCAGAGTGCGAGTCGAGAACGGCAAGATCGTCGGCGAGGCGCCGCCGGGCGTCGAGGAGGGAGAGGAGTTCGAGATCTCGATCGCCGACCCCGGTGATGACATGACCGACGAGGATCTCGCCCGCCTCAACGCCGCCCTCGACGAGGCCTGGCGAGCGGTCAGGGAGGGGCGTGCTCGGCCGGCAGAGGACGTCCTGCGGGACCTCCATTCGAAGCGATGAGCTACTCTGTCCTCATGGGGCCGGAGCCGGACCGTCCGGCTAGCGGCTCAGAAGGACCACGGACAGACGAGACATGCCATGCAGCAGGTGAACCTCGACGACGCGAAGAAGCATCTCGGCGATCTCATCGAGGGTGCCGTGAAGGGCGACGAAGTGATCATCACCAGGGAGGATCGACCGGTCGTGAAGCTCGTCCCGGTACAGGCGTGCAAGACGAAAGCGATGTTCGGCAGCGCCAAGGGGTTGATCGCCATCTCCGATGATTGCGACGAACCCCTGGAGGACTTCCGGGAGTACACCTGATGAGGATCCTTCTGGACACCCAGAGCTTTCTGTGGTTCGTCGCGGGCAGCTCGAAGCTGGTGCGGCCAGGCTTCGCCTGCGCGGCGCTGCGATGCCGCGGGGGAGACGGCGAGATGGCCTATGGCGACAGCATGGCGGGGCGGAAGCCGAGGTTCCAGTCGCGCGCGCAGGGCATGTCCCAGATGCGGTCCGCGGAGCGGCAGTTCCTGGCGTCGTTCTTCCAGCCGCCGCCCCGGGAGACCCGGAGCACGGGGCCCGATGCGGAGACCGGATCCTTCAGGCGGGCCTCGGGCACGGCATAGAAGACCACGTCGTAGACATCCTCGCACAATTCCCACACGTTGCCGTGCATGTCGTGAAGCCCGAACCCGTTCGGCCGCTTGCTGCCCACCGGCTGCGTTTTCCCTCCGCTGTTCGAGCGGTACCACCCCATTTCGTCGAGTTTGCCCGTCCCCGCATGCGGGCCCGCCTTGCCCGCCCGGCAGGCATACTCCCACTGAGCCTCCGTCGGCAGCCTGAGCCCAGCCTTCCTGCAGAACTCCCGGCAGTCGTCCCAGGACACGCTCTCGACCGGGAGCTCGTCGCCCTTGAAGTGCGACGGGCTCGTTCCCATGACCTTGCGCCACTCGGCCTGCGTCACCTCGTGCTTCGCGATGAGAAACGGGCTCAGCTCCACCTCGTGCACGGGGCCCTCGTCGTTATCCCTACCAGCCTCGGACGCTGGACTGCCCATGTGGAACGTGCCGCCGGGCAGGCTGACGAAGATGATCCCCGAGGGCTCGTGGAGGTACTCGTCGTAGCCCTCGGGGTTTGTGCCGATCAGCGAGAGCGACGGATTCACGATGGGCCGCATGCCTTCGCGGTCGGAGGCAACTTCTGTGGTCCCAGGGCCCCGTGCTTCGCCCACTCCTTGCCGCGCGGGCGACGGCACTGCGTGCGCGAGCGTTGTCGTCTCTTCCCGAGCCGCCATGGCGGGGCGGAAGCCGAGGTACCGGTAGCGGTTGCCGGGCATGTACCTGTAGCGGTCTGCGGAACGGCAGCCCGCGGCGACGTCGAACAAGCCGCCGCCCCGGTCGACGCGGTACTCGGAGCCCGACGTGCACACGGGGTCCTTCCGGCACGCCTCGGGCGTCGCATAGAAGCGCGCGTCGTAGGTATCCCCGCACCACTCCCACACGTTCCCGTGCATGTCGTGGAGCCCGAAGCCGTTCGGCTGCTTCTTTCCCACCGGCTGCGTCTTCTCGCCGCTGTTGACGAGGTACCAGCCCATGTCATCGAGGTGGCCCGTCCCCGCGTACGGCCTGTTCGTTCCCGCGCGGCAGGCGTACTCCCACTGCGCCTCCGTCGGCAGGTTCAGCCCGAGCTTCCTGCAGAACTCAAGGCAGTCATCCCAGGAGACCTGCTCGACGGGGAGGTCGTCGCCCTTGAAGCGCGACGGGTTCGTCTTCATCAGCCGGCGCCACTGGGCCTGCGTGACCTCGTACTTCGACAGGAAGAAGGCGCTGAGAGTCACCTCGTGCTGCGTCTCATCGCTCTGTCTGTATTCCTCGCTCTCCGGGCTCCCCATGATGAACGCTCCGCCCGGGACGAGCACCAGGACGACCGCCGTCTCCTCGCTCACGGCATACCTCCCTCCCGCGCCGCGCTCCGGGGCTCTGCCGGTTCGAACGCAGGCGAACTCCCACAGGCCGGAGTCCGGATCGCGGCCGATGGGGACGAGCCCATCGATGGGCTCGACGCGAAGCCCCCCGTATCCAGGGCACTCTCGAGGGTCGCCGATCGAGGCGGCGGCCTGGCGCCACCTCGCCTCGAACTCGCGAGGACTCGGAGCCCAGTCGAGCCTCCGCTCGAGCATGGCGATGGCGCCTTTCGAAGGATCCTTGTCCATGAACTCCGCAAGACCTGCAACCAGCATCGAGAGCATCTCGTGGCGCGCCTCGTCTTCTGGATCGCTGAATTTCCAGAGCCTGTCCCTCGGAGTCTCATCCGCCGGCTTGGCAGGATCGCCACCGGGAGGTTCTCGACTCTGCTCGCCGTCGATCGCCCTCCGCCGCAGCTCGGCGAGAGCAGACTGGTGATCGCCCAGCCGGGCCGCAAGCTCCCTCGCCTTCTCGAGCCATCGCTCCATCGCCTCCACGCTCGCCGGGGAGGTCGGCCAGAGCTCTTCGGCCTCCGACCGGTAGTCGAGGAGCCTCTGCCGGTCGGC
>JAFGKN010000864.1 GCA_016928605.1 Planctomycetota bacterium
CGCAAAGTCGCGTCGATTGTAAGCGGTGCGCGAAGGGATACGCAACGTCGCGTCACCCGAGCTCCCAGGCCGAGCGGTAGGCCCCTTCCGCGTCGCAGTAGGCGATGAACGCCTCGATGAACGGCTCCCGGGAGACGGTTGCGCTGTCCCCGACGACGCAGAGATGGCGCCGCGCGCGGGTCACGGCGACGTTGAGCCGCCGCACCTCCGACAGGAAGCCCACGTCGCCCTTGGGGTTCGACCTCACGAGCGAGATCACCAGGGCCTCCTTCTCGCGGCCCTGAAAGCCGTCCACCGAGTCCACCTCGATGTCGGGACCGAGCCCGGAGAGCCGCTCGCGGAGCCTTCGGACCTGGGCGCTGTAGGGAGTGATCACGCCGATGTGCCGGGGAGCGACTCCCAGGCCGACCAGATCCTCGACGAGCCGCGCCACCACCTCCGCCTCCCCGGGATTCTCCCTCGAGTCGCCCTCGGCCTCGAGCTCCTCGTCGTAGCCGCATCCCGCCGTGTCCACGAACCACAGGGGAGCCGCCCCCGCGCCGGCGTCCTCGACGCCCGGCAGGTCCCGGAGAAGATGCCGCGCGACGCTCGCATGCGCCTCGAGGCGTCCATCGTACAGGGCGCGCGACGGGTACTCCATGATGGTCCGGTGCATCCGGTACTGCGTCGCCAGGAGGCGGCTGAGCCGCTCCCCGTCCCGCTCCATCAGCCGATCGAACAGGGTGACTCCCAGGCCGCCGCGCTCGGCCTCCCTGGAGATGATCGTCGGCGGAAGCTGGCGGTGGTCGCCGGCGAGGACCACGCGGCTCGCCATCTGGATCGGGATCCAGCACGCCGCCTCGAGCGCCTGGGCCGCCTCGTCCACGA
This sequence comes from Planctomycetota bacterium, assembly GCA_016928605.1. Taxonomy (GTDB): domain Bacteria; phylum Planctomycetota; class UBA8108; order UBA8108; family UBA8108; genus JAFGKN01. The sequence continues at coordinate 868 of JAFGKN010000864.1, forward strand.
CGGCGAGGTCGAACTCCCGTCGCGCGAGAATGGGGTCACCGGCTCCCGTGCAGGTCGCGAGGACCACGTCGCTCCCGCCGAGCACCGCCCGCACCGCGTCGTTCTCGGCCTCCGCGGCGCTCCGGCGAAGGGCTCGGATCTCGTCCCGCATCGCGCGGCGTTGCGCGTGGTCGTGCGCGCGTCCCATCCGCTTGGCGGCCTTCGCGAGTTCGCGCCTCAGCTCCAGCGCGGCTTTCGTATGGGGATGCCTCGAGACCTGGGCATCCAGCGAGAGCTCCACCACGCTCGGAAGGAGCCGCGCGGGGTGGCCCACGCGGACGACCCGCACGTCCGAGCCGGCGAGGATCTCGGCGAGGTTGTCGACGGCGATGTTCGAGGGGGCCGTCGCGAGGACCCGCTCGCCGCGCCGGACGGCCCGGCGAATGAGCTCGGCGACGGCGGTCGTCTTGCCGGTGCCCGGAGGGCCGTGGATCAGGGCGACGTCCGGCGCGTCCAGGGCGAACGCGACCGCCTCCAGCTGGGAGGGGTTGAGCCGCGCATCCGGCGAGCCGAGCGGCCTTGATCCGCCGGCTCTCGGCTCCCGCTCCCCGAGCAAGATCTCGCGGAGCTGTGCGGCCCGACCCCGGCCGGCGGCGCGGAGCCGCTGGAGAGACTCCCTCATCCGCCGGTACGTGACGTCGTTGGCGACTCGATCGACCCGCAAGGTCCCCTCGCCGATGTCGTCGTCGGGCAACTCGTCGAAGGCGACGGTCAAGGAGCGCGCATCGCGCCTCCAGACGACCCCGGAAGGATGGCTCGTCGCGCCGGCCCTTGCCCGCCGTGACGTCGCGGCCCCTTCGGCGACGACCCGGACGATGTCGCCGGACTGGATCCGGCCCGGCGGCAGCGAGTCGCCGGTCGTCCGCGCGAGCTTCAGGAGGATCCTGCCCCCGAGCCCGGCATCCTCATCCGTGACGGCGAGCCTGAGGATGCTCAGGCCGCGCGCCTCGAGCTCGCGGCCCGACAGCTGATCGAGGAGCCTTCCGGTCTCCTCGACCTCGGTCGCTCGCTCGAGCTCGATGAGCCCGAGCATACGGTCGATCCACGCTTGCGGCCGCTCCATGGGGCTGTGATTCTATCCAGACTCGGCGGCGGTGTCAGCGGACCGCTCACCGCTGAGACGTCCTCAGCCAGGCGGCGAGGACCCTCGCCTCCTCGCCGGCCGTGTCCGGCGCCGGCCCGACGTCCCCGTCGTAGGCGCGGGCGGCCCAGACGGCGAGGGCGTCGCCGGCCCTCCGAGCGGCCCAGGCTTCCAGGACCTTCCGCCCCTCCGACTCGCGATCGATCTGTCTCAGGGCGAGAGCGCGCACGAGGTCTCCGGCTCCACTCCCGCGGCCGCTCGACGACGCGATCCCCCGCAGCAGCGCTTCCGACTCGGCCCCGCGGCCGCGTTGCGAAAGGCACTGCGCCGCGAGCAGGTCCTCGAGCCGCTCGTCGACGTCCTCGGGGTACGGCTTTCCGGCCCCGAGGTGCTCCGGCCAGACGCGCGCGCGGTCGACGGCGCGGAGCGCTTCCTCGGCGTCGCCCTCGCGCAGAGCCTCGACGGCCACGAGGAGCTGCGCCTCGCGGTGGAGCCGGCGTCCCTCGGTCGCGCCCTCGTAGGGGAGGACCCGGATGCGGGCCAGGAGATCGGCGGCATCCCGGTGGAGACCGCTCTCCAGGAGCGCTCTCGCGTAGAGCATGCCGAGAATGTAGTTGTCGGGGAACCGCGCGCAGTAGCGCCTGGCCGTCTCGAGCGCGGCCGCCGGCGCCCGCCGGCGAAGGTGGCGCTCGAGAAGCATCCTCCCGTAGCGCCACTGCGACGGATCGAGGCGCGCCGCCCGCTCGAGATCCGCCATCGCTCGCTCCCCGGAGACATCCTCGGTGGCGAGGGCCCGCGCGGCGTAGAAGGGCGCGTAGTCGGGCCTATCCCCGCACTCGGCGAAGAGGCGACGCGCCGCGTCGAGGTCGCCGGCGGCGCGGTGCACGAGCGCGAGATAGTAGCGCGGCCGCCAGCTGGAGCCGCGAGACGCGGCCCATCGCAGCACCTCCGCCGACTCGGGCCGGAAGGGGAAGACCCTCTCGGGGGACGCCTCCTCGGCCTTCTCCAGGAGCGCCGCGGACGCGATCTCGCTCACATTCTCGCGCGCTTCCAGGTACGCCCTCCAGTACAGGACCATGGCGGTCTGCGGCGCGACCTCCAGCGCCTGCCGGGCCTCGTCCAGCAGACCGACGTCGCGGTACCACGCCGCCAGCTCCAGGAGCGTCTCCTGGGGCATCTCGCCACGAAGGCTCTCCGCGAAATCGCGCAGGGATGCCTCCCCATTCTCGGCGAGGGCCCTCTCGAAGCGGCCGAAGGGGCTGAGCGGGTCGATGGCGAGAAGCGCGTCGAGGGCGGCGGCGGCCTCCGCGCGATGCCCCCGCAGACGATGCGCCACGGCCAGGAGCTGGCGCGCCTGGAGGTTGAGCGCATTCAGATCGAGGCTTCGTGCCGCGTTCACCTCGGCCCGCGCGATGTCCCCGGCGCGGAGGGCCATCTTCGCGAGCTCCGTCCACGCGACGCCGCGGCGCTCGAGGGACTGCGCCGCCACCTCGAGGCCGTCGCGGGCGTCGTCGAGCCGGCCGAGCCTCCGCGCGGCGATGCCATAGTAGTAGTTCGCGGCCGGGTCGTACGTGTCGACGGCGAGAGCCCTCCGCGCCAGCTCGAAGGCCCCCTCGTCGTCCATCGCGAAGAGGTGGAGTAGGGCCAGGTCGCCGAGGGCCGGTACGTAGTGCGGGCTCTCTCGGAGGCACGCCTCCAGCGCCTCGCGGGCGGGACCGTAGGTCCGCTGCCGGAGCAGCTCCTTGCCCTTCAGCCAGAGGCCGTACGCGGAGCCCCAGTCGAAATCGGCCGGCGACTCGAGCGGGCGCGAGAGCCGTCCCGCGTCCGGGTCGGGCGTCCACTCGAGCCGGCTTCCGCCGATCCGCACGCGCAGGCGCTCGTCGGGCACCGTCACGGGGACGATCCTCGTCCAGGTCTCCAGCGGCTTCGCCGAGACGGCCGTCGAGTAGACGACGTGCTTTCCATCCATTACCTCGAGGGTCTCCTCGACCGCCTCCAGCGGCGAGACGAGGATCTCGATGCCTCCATCGCGGCGGCGTACGTTGAGGCCCCCGAGCGGAGATGCCGCGACGAGACCCTTCGTGCCCTTGACCGGGAACCAGTACTCGGTCCAGGTGTCGGTACCGTAGGGGAGGAAGCCGCGATGCTTGAACGGCGTCCTCGAGCTGTCGCCCCCCGCCTGGTTGAACAATCGACCCGACTGCACCTCCACGTACTGGCCGTCGGAGTCGGTGAGCAGCCTCTCCCAGATCATCCCTTCCCGCGAGAGGCCCCAGATCCACGCCTTCTTGCCCAGCTTCTCGTCGCGCCAGGAGTAGCGGGCCATGCCGAAGTCCTCGTCGTGCCAGAAGGCGCCGAAGAAGTCGGTCGCGCGGCCGACCACGTGGTACGCCTTGTAGCTGCCGAAGTCGTTCTGGTCGTAGAAGGACAGATCCCGTCCCGTCTCGGGGTCGATCGGCCAGGGGCTCGCCCTGCCGCCGTGGTCGACGTGGTGCGTCCCCGGGTACACGAGCTGCAGGTTGCCGGCGGCCTGGATGCCGGCGTTCATCCACGTGTAGTAGGGCTGCTCGAGCAGCGTCGCGTTGTGCCACAGCGACTTCGTGGTGAAGTAGGCCTTGTCCGCGCTGACCGTGATCTCGAGCCGCCAGGACGTTCGTGTGAGGAGGTCGAGCGCTCCGACGACGACGGAGGCGCTTCCGTCCGGGTTCCGCCGTGCGAGGTAGTCGACCGGCGTCGAGCAGGTCGGCGAGTGGCCGATGATCCCGTAGTTCGCCTCGATCCCTCCGCTCGTCCACGGGCCGCGCATGGCGACGTCGCGGAACTTCACCACCCGGTTACCGTAGAGGATCTCCTTGCCCGTGGACCTCTCCACGGCCGACCAGATCTTCCCGCCGATCTCCGGGAGCACGGTGACGCGGATCCACGGGTTCTCCAGCTCGACCACCGTCCACTCCCGCTCCTCCGCGCGATCCGTGAACCCGTCGAACCGGAAGTACGGGTAGATCCGCCCGGCGGAGGGGATGGGGTCCGGATCGGAGAAGGGATAGGTCCGGAACGTCTTTCGGTACTCGCGGACGGTGGCGCCCTCCGCGGCGGCGGCGGGAGCGGTCATCACGACGGCGGCCAAGACGAGGACGGTAGGGATGATGAAGCGGATCGTCGGTCTCCACATGCGGGCTCCAGTATCCGCGCGGCCGGCACCCGGATCAAGCCTCCCGGATCCGTCGCGACGTCACCTGCACGTCGACGGGCAGCCGGCGATGGGGACGCAGTCGGTCCCGAGGACGGGAGGCC
>JAFGKN010000865.1 GCA_016928605.1 Planctomycetota bacterium
CAGGAGTTCGTGCTCATCCGGTCGATCGCAGGCGGCTCGAAGGAGATGCCGGACGTCGGAGCGCACCGGCGCTGAAGCGCCGCAGACGCATGTCGTCCGAATCGCATCATCTGCGGCCGCTTCGCGTCTTCGACATCCCGGACGCGATGGTGCTCAAGGAGATCGCTGGCTGGAACCAGACCGAGGAGGACTGGAAGCTTTTCATCGAGATCCAGCGAGAGGGTTGCTTCGCCCTGGAGGCGGGCGGGAGAGTCGTCGCGACGTCCACGGCGATTCCCTACGGCAGCGCTTTCGGGTGGGTCGGCATGGTGCTCGTCTTGCCGGAGGAGCGTCGCAAGGGTCACGGAACGCGCATGCTGGACGCGGCCGTCGAGCACCTCCTGCAGCGCGGAGTGACGCCGGCGCTCGATGCCACGCAGGTGGGAAAGCTCGTCTATGACCGGCGCGGATTCGTGGACGTCCTGGGCGTCGAGCGCCGCATGGGCATGCCGGCCGCGGTGGGCTCCGCCGCCGCCAGTTGCGGGAGGCTCGCGGTCGAGGCCATCGATCGGGTCGCGGACCTCGACCGGGAGGCGTTCGGGGCGGATCGGACCTCCGTCCTGCGCGGACTCCTGGGGCGCGATGGATCCCGGGGGCTCGTCTACCCGCCGGCGGGCGAGGCGGAGGGGTACCTCATCGTGAGGCGCGGGACCCGGTTCACTCACATCGGTCCCTGGGTGGCGCGGAGCGAGGAGGCCGCTTCGGCGCTCTTCGCCACCGCGCTGTCACGGCTGCAGGGCTGCACCGTGGGCGTTGACACGATGGTGCCCAACGCCTTCGCTCGGCGCCTCGCCGAGTCCGCTGGACTCCCGGTGGTCCGGTCGCTCGTGAGGATGGCTCGACCGATAGCGGGCGGCGTCGACGCGAGCTGCCCTCCGGGAGGCCGGCCGGACCGCATCTTCGCGCTCGCCGGCTTCGCCTGGGGTTGAGCGTGCTCACTCCGATAGCGGCTCGATCTCGATGGCCGAGATCTTCGGGTGCTCGATCTGCTTCACGAACTCGATGTCGAGGAAGCCATCGAGCACTGCTGTCGTGTGCGACCAGGAATCGGCTCGCCGGGTTTCCGCCGGGGGCTCGTACCAGCGGCGCAACTTCTCGCCCTCGATGAGGATGTCGAACGCGCGATGTCCTGGCTGCTCGAAGTGAATCTCCGCGAAGTGGAGGGTGACGCGATACTCGCCGGGAACCAGCGGGATCCGGTAGCCGGCAGGGGCGAGCCCGGAAGGCGGAAACCAGCGCTCGCTCTGGTAGAGCGGATCGTCATCGGTTCCCTCGATCTCTCCGTGATACACGATCACTCCAGAGAAGGGGTAGGGGCTCCATTCCTGCTCGCCGAAACGGCAGCCGCCGAGGAAGAACCGGTCCCGGCTCCAGCGATTTCCCGCGCCGTCCGTGTAGTCGAGGCCGCCGCAGTTGATGCGGATGGGCTCGCGGCGCTGGAGTCGTTCGAGGATCCAGCGCAGATCACCAGCGTAACCGGAGATGTCCGGCCAGATCGGATCGCGGCCGGGTTGCACTCGATGTATCTCGGCCATCTTCGCCAGTAGTTGCGTGGGTGAGCGGTCCAGGACGAGGACGCTCAGAGTGTACCAGTGGTTCCAGAGGGTCAGCTCGCCCGCGGCATGCCGCCCGAGGGATGAGACGAGCATCGTCTCCGCCTCCTCCGGTTGTCTGCTGGCGACCAGGCACTCGGCGAGTCTGACGATGGGCTCGGGCGGGGGAGGATCACGCGCAGCGAGCGCCTTTCGAAAGCACTCGGCAGCAGCTTCCATCTGCCCGGCTCGCTGCCTGATGCGGCCCTCGAAGTAGGCGGCGCAGACGGGGTGGCTTCCGTCGTCAGACTCCCGAAACGCCGTGAGGATCCTCGCGTCTCTCTCTGGATCGGGAGGGCGGAGCGTCTCCAGAACGGGGATCAGGGAGAGGTCCGAGCTGCTGATGGACTGATTGAGCCCCTGAAGCGCCAGTACATTCCGGCCGGGGCGGATGTGCTGCAGATCGAGCAGAACCTCGACGGGATCGGGAGGCTCCAGCGACACAACCGCGGTGGCCGTGGCGAGATGTGAGACCCGCTCCGGCGCGGGTCTCACGCCGGAGCGCAGCACCTCGACGCCGTTCAGGTAGGCGACGCAGCCGTCATCGATCACGACTCGCAACCGGCAGGAACATCCCCGGTTGGCGTCGGAGACGCCGAAGTCCTTGCGGATGTAGATCGTCGTGTACTGCCCCATCATATCGTCGAGGACTGTCCGGTCGTCACTGTCGCCGTAGCCGAAGCCGCTCGGCATCGGGGCCCAGCTCGAATCATCGAAACCCGGATCCGACCAGTGGACCGCTCCCGGCGATGGGTCGGAACGTCCCTTGAAAAGCCTCCACATGTCGCCCTCGGCGATGACGGTCTCGGTATCCTCGGCCTGCAGAATCGTGTCGACCGATGAGCAGGACACCAGTCGGGGACTCAGGAGCGCCCGGTAATCCTGCAGTGTCTGCAGGTCCTTGCGACTCGCGTGGGGCAGCTGGATCGCCCTCTCCAGCGTCTGGATCGCCTGATCGGTCCGGCCGTTGGCGTACTGCGCCGCCGCCAGGGCGGAGAGCATGCGAGGCACTGCGTGGTGGGTCGCTTCGACGGCCATCGAGGCATAGCGAAGAGACTTCTCGATCAGCTCTGGACGATCGCTCCCGGCCAGCGACAGGGCGTAAATCCTCAGAAGGTCCGGAAGAAAGGGATGGCGAGCGTCGGCTCGAACGACTCTTTCCAGGACGATGCCGAATCGATCGAGTTTAGCTTTCAGCCCGACTCTGGATCCTGTCGCCGGGCGCACGAGGAGTCCGTCGAGATGCTGATAGACGGCGGTGAGGGCTGGATTGATCTCGAGGGCTGCTAGATACTCGTCGAAGGCCCGGTCCAGGCAACCCAGGCGCTCCAGCGTGACGCCTTCACTGATGTGGGCCCAGGCGTTGGACGGATCGAGACGGGCCGCTGCGCTGTACGCTTGGAGGGCCTCGTCTAGATCGCCTGCCCTGGCCAGCGCATCTCCGAGCCAGACGTGCGCCATGGGGTTGGTCGGATCGAGCTCTCTGGCCCGGCGCAGAACCTGCTTGGCTTCTCCGAGATCCTCCGTCTCGGTCTGCGACCCTGCCAGCAGAGCCAGCCCCTTCCAAAGGAGAGAGAGCTCGTCGTCAGGATCGTGAGCCAGAGCCGTCTCCGCCGCCTCCAGAGCGGCGGGATGATTCCCCATCTTGATCAGCACGGGCGCGCGACATTGCTCTCGCAGAGACTCATCTTCGATGTCGCTAGCCCATTCCAGGGCGGTCTCGTTTCGATCCAGCGAGAAGAAGATGTGCGCGATTCGGGATCGGATCACGTCCCTGTCCACGTCGTCTCGCCCCAGAAGATCGTGGAACTTCCTCTCGGCGTGAGCGTCCTTTCCTTCGAGCAGGTAGGCCTTGCCCAGCAACAGGAGTGGCTCCACGTGGCCCTGCCACCGCCCTTGAGCCATCGCGAAGTTTTCGATGGCGCGAGTCGTCTCGCCTAGCTCGAGCCGCGCCGAGCCCTGTCCGAGGATCATGTCGATCGATGATCCCAGGTAGGGCCTGTCTCCCGTGCGCCGGAGATCGATGAGTCTGCCGAAGGCCGCGTCCGCCTTCTCCCACTCGCCCTGCATCACGGCGAGGTGCGCCTCGAACCACGCCCCTGCCCACTCGTCTTCCGCATTCTGCTGTGCCTTGTCCAGGACTCGGCTCGACAGCTCGGCTTCGCCATGCTTGGCGAGGAGAGCCGCTTGGAGAAGCAGGGCCGGCACGAAGCAGGGATGACGCTGGAGGATCTCGACGGTCTTCGCCATCGCTTCCCGGTCCCGGCCGCGCAAGACGAGGATACGCGCCTGCTGGAACCAGGCATCCGGTCGATCCTTCTGGAGACGCGACACCTCCTCGAGTTGTTCCAGGGAGCGCCGCACGGGATCGAGGGCGGTGTTCACTACCGCCGCGTGGAAGTCCAGGGGATCGCTGATGGCCGTTCCGCTCGAGATGAAGACTCCTTGCTCGTACCTTCCATCGCCCGTCTTCGGAGGCCGCAGCCGAGTCAGGAAGAGGCCGGTCTGCCCCTCCATGACGATGTCCGTGATGCGGCGCTCGTACTCCGCAGCCCGGAGGAGCCGGACGTGCTCCCAGTGGTTCAGCCCCAGCAGGGTCGTTCCAATCAGCAGGATAAGAATCGTGGCAGCGGCGGCGATCCTCCCGCGATTCCGCCAGGACCGGTGGAGGAGCCGCTTCCAGTCGGAGTAGTGTCGCGCTTCGATCGGATAGCCGAACGCAAAGCGGCGGAGATCCTGGGCCAGCGCCTCGGCGGTCCCGTAGCGGTCCCGCGGCGACTTGCGAAGGCACTTGTGCACGATGGTCTCCAGGTCGTGCGGGACGCTGGGATTCAACTTGCTGAGAGGCAGAGGATCGCGGCTGGTGATGAGGCTCAGCGTCTGCTGGATGTTCTTTCCCCGCAGCGGTGGCCTTCCCCCGAGCACCTCGTAAAGTGTCACGCCAAGGCTGTACACGTCGGTAGCCGGACCGACCTCGTGCGGACCCGGCTCGGCTTGCTCGGGGCTCATGTAGAGCGGAGTCCCGACCGACTCGTCGCTCAGGGTCAGGTGTTCTTGCCCCTGGATCCAGGCCAGACCGAAGTCGAGGATGCGCAGCCTACCCGAGCGGCTGAGCATCAGGTTGGAGGGCTTGAGGTCACGGTGGATGATCCCGAGAGTGTGCGCGTGGTGCAGCCCGTCCGCAACGTCAGCGAAGGCCTCGGCGATCCGGGAGTAACATGCGAAGCGAAGGTCTCTGTTCTCCACGGCCCCGTTCAACCCCAAGCCGCTGCCGCTCTTGCTCGGATCCTCGACTCTACCGATCGAGCTCCCGCTCAGAGCCAACACCTGTGACAGGGACTGGATCTCCGCGAACGAAAACCCGGAATCTTCGTTGCGGCAAGGCCCGGCTATCCTGCGGAGTGTCGCATCGAGCGTCTCGCCCTCCACGTACTCCATCGCGTAGTAAGCCGTGTCCTGGTCCACACCCCTCGAGTAGACGGACACCACGTTCGGATGGCTGAGCTGGCCCGCGGCCTTCGCCTCCCTCAGGAACCGCGTGAAGGCTTTCTTGTTCTCGTGGACGGCGGCAGGGAGTACCTTGAGCGCGACTCTCCTGTCCATGGACTTCTCCCAGGCATCGAAGATCACCCCCATGCCTCCACGCCCGATCTGACGCCGGAGGATGTAGTCACCGAGCGTCCGGAAAGGCGGCAACGGCTCACCGGATGCAGGCGCGGCGTCCGCGCAGCCCGAGCTGAAATCACAGAAGATCGACAGCTCCTCGAGGATCTGGTTTCCGAGGGTCGGATGGTCCTCGAGGATCCGGTCGGCGTCGACCTTCTCTCCGGAGTTCATCCGGTCTACGTAGCTCACGACCAGGTCACCGATCTGGCGCTCGTGATCGTGCTTCTTCTCGTCAGGGGAGGGATGATCCGGCGGTGGCATCGCGCCAGTCCTTTCGAGAGAGACTCCACGTCTGTCGAGCCGCGCAGACGGCCGTCGGACCGACGGGAGCACGGGCCGAATCGATCCCAGGCTCGAGCGGACGTCGACCGCAGCCGGCCGGGAAGCGAGGTGTTTTGAGAAGACGAATCGCCAGGCCGGAGGGTGTCAATTCCGCGCGGCGACTGATGCACGTTCCCCACGCCATCTGTACACCGTCCCGTATGGATGAGTCCGCGGCCCGGAGAGATGTGACAACAAATCACCAGGGTTTCCCAGGTCGCATGCCCGAGCCTGCCTGTGGTGATCGCCTC
>JAFGKN010000866.1 GCA_016928605.1 Planctomycetota bacterium
CCGTCCAGCTCGCGGATGTACTCCTCGTCGCGGATCTCCTGCGCCATCAGCTTCTCGTCGAGACCGCTGTTGCGCAGCCGTCGAACGAGCATCTCGACGCCGCTGCGGTCCTTCCGCGCCTCCATCCTCTCGAGCGCGCGCGCAGCCCGCTTGAGGGCGATGACCTCGAGCTGCGAGATCCGGCTCTCCTTCTGCTCCAGCGCGGCCTCGACCTTCGCCGCCCGGAGGTCGTCCCAGAGCCGGTCGACCTCGAGGCGATCCCCCCGGCTCCTCGCGCCCTTGATCTCGAGGAAGAGCCGCCCGCGACGGTCCTCAAGCTTCCTCAGCCCGGCGAGCCTCCGGTCGCGGTCGCGCTCGGCCGATCGCAGCGCCATCCGGATCTCGCGCGCGGTCACCTTCCGCGACGAGAAGAGCTTCTTCAGCAGTCCCACGGCTCGTCCTTTCTCGATCCTCTCAGGTCTCGGCCTCGGGCGGAAGCCGGCGCCTCGCCCCGCTCGCGGCGTCCGCCTCCTCCACCTTGCGGCGGCCGGACGCCTCCTCGCCGCCGCGGCGGGCACCGGCGGCCGGCTCCCTCCGCGCGGGCAGGGCCTTCGCCTCGACCTCGGCCCGCCGCGCGGCGGCACGGTCCTCCGCGGCGACGACGATCTCGGCCTCCAGCTCCGCGAGCTCTCGATCGCGCTCGGAGTCGAGGAGCGGCGGCGGAGCCGCCGCCGCGGCCCCGGCTTCCATGGCTCGAGAGTACCTCCCGAGCTCCTCCTCGAAGTCGAGCACCACCGAGTCGATCTCGGCCTCTTCGATGCCTCGCATCTCCATCGCCTCGAGCGACTGGATCTTGCTCAGGAGTCCGAGATGGAGGCTCATGTTCTGGTCGTGGATCCGGAGGCGGGATTCCAGTCCGTCCTGCTGCCGCCTCAGCCTCCGGATGTGCAGGAGGGAGATCCTCCGCGACCGCGCCCCCACCCCGGCCGAGCGGACCTTCTCCGCCTCCTCCTGCTCGCGCCGCTCGAGCTCCTCGATCTCCTTCTGCAGGGTCCTGAGCTCGAGATCGTTCGCCGTGACCAGCTCGTCGAGCTCGCGGGCCAGCTCGGTCGTCGAGCGGGCCCCCGCGACCAGCCGGCGCGTGTCCGCGGGGAGCGGCGAGCGGCCGAGCATCTGCTTGAGTCGTTCGATCAGCATGGCTGTCAGCCCCGGCTCAACCGGGGAGGCGGTCTCTCTTGAGTATCCGCCGGCCCTTCACCTCCTGGACGCGGAGGCCGGACGCTTCGCGGGTCAACCGCTCCAGTGCCTCCGACAGGATATCCTCGGACACACCCATCCTCGCGGGGATCTCGCCGAGCACCACGAAGCCGCCCCGGACTCGGAGGTCCGGAAGCATCTCGAGCCGCCGGCGGCATCGCTCGACCTTCTCGGCGCGCGGCTCGGGATCGAAGAGAGCCGCGACGCGGGCGGCCTCGGGAGGGAAATCGTGCCAGAGGAGCCAGCCCGCCTCCTCGTCTTGCTCCACGAGCGCGACGCGGTAGTCGTCTCCGCGCGGAGGAAAGCGCGTCACCTCGCTCTCCCAGCCCACGGTCGAGTGAACGCCGATGTAGCAGAACGCGGAGCCGCCCCGGACGATGCGGTCGAGGAGGCGGCAGAGATCGGCCCTCCCGGCCCGCGCGGTCGACGTGCCGTCCCGCACGAGATCCTCGATCGGGCTCCAGCTCGCGCCCACGATCTCGATGCGCCGCTGGCGCCCTGCCCGCCGCCCCGCGTCGATGCGGAACCGCGTGCTCTTGCCGAGCGGGAGGGTGTCGAAGAGCTCGCGGTCGAAGCGCCTCTCGCGCTTCAGGATCTCCACCACCCGCAGGTAGTCGTCGGCGATCTCGGGATCGCGGCTGCTCGAGCGGGTCGAGTACTTCCTCCGGTCCCTCGGATCGAAGACCGCGTCGAGATTCCCGTAGGCCGACTCGAAGCCGCGGATGAAGACATTCTCCAGCTCTCTCGCCATCTCGCGGCTCCTGGCTGCGCGCTGTCCGGCGGCCCCGGACCGCTGCTCCCCGGAGACCTCCGCAGCGCTCGGCCGGTCCGCGTCGCGCCGGGTGCCACCGGTCCTCTCCCCGTAATGAAACGAGAATCCGGGGGCCGCGGTCTCCGCCTCCCGCGCCACCTCCTCCGCCAGGTCCGTGACCAGCACCTCGCTCGGCTGGCGCCGGCCGCCGTCCAGCTGCTCGAAGAAGCGGTCGACGACCGCGAAGGCCTGCGCGGGCGCGAGGTGCCCGGGCGCGCTCGACAGCTCGTAGAGCTGCGTGCACTTGTCGGCGAGGAGCTCCGGATCCTCGCGGATCCCCTGGATCACGCGGCGGATCTCTCCGAGGCTCCGCCGGAGCCGCGTCTTCATGAGATGGATCGCCAGGAGCGCGTTGAGGATCCAGTCCCTCGGGTAGACAGGCGTCTTCCCCTGCCGCAGCGGAGGGGGAAGCACGCCTTCGGCGACGTAGAAGCGCAGCGTCCGCACGGACGTCGCGAAGCCGAGGCGGCCGCTCTCCTCCTCGACGGCCCGGTAGTCGACGAAGCTCTCGGCCTCCTCCTGGAGGCGGCGGGCGATCTGCTCGATCTGCGGTCGGCTCATCGGAGCGATCCTCGCGCGAGCGCCGTGTCCGGGTGCCCTCGCGGGC
>JAFGKN010000867.1 GCA_016928605.1 Planctomycetota bacterium
CCCGGATGGTGATGGAATCGCCGGTCCTCGACCGCCACCGTCGCCAGTGGCAGCCAGGGCGACATCTCGCTCAGCGGGACCGGAACGCACATCTCGCCCCTCGCCGAGGGGACGACGCGGAGCAGCTCGCCGGAGCGGTCCTCGATCCTCATCGATGCCGGAAAGCCGCGGATCTTCCGCAGATCGAAGGGGACGCAGACCCACAGGAGCGCGAACAGGACCGCGGCCGCGCCGAGCGCTGCTGCCGCGGCGACGAGGATCCGCCGGAGCCGGCGCCGCGGCAGCCGGCGGCCCTCGGAGTCCATGCTTGCTTGCAGCTCCCGGCCGGCGGGGTGACCCCCGGCGGGCTTTCCGCCGCAGGCGCAGGGCGCTCGCTCCGCCGGGTCACGTGCCATCGTCCACCTTCACGCGCCCCGCTCCGCTGCGGCTGAAGATGCCGGCATCGTAGAGGCATTCCGCCGCGATCGCCGGCAGTGCGAACTCCCCTCGGGTGACGGCGCGGGCCGCGTAGCGGTAGACGGCCTTGCCGCTCTCCGGGAGGCTCAGATGGACGATGATGCGGTCGTCGCGGATATCGACGTGGTCGGCATCGACGAGCGTGTCGCCCGGGAGGCTGCGCGCCGAGCGGAGCCGCGGATTCTCGATCTCGAGAGCGGCGGGGAGGAGGTCGGTGATCGCGACGTTCGGCAGCGGGCGGTTCGCCTCGACGCGGATCTCCACCTGGATCACCTCTCCCAGCGGGAGCGTCCTGCCCGCGAGGTCCTCGCCGCGCGCGTCGAGGTACCTCCTCCGCACGGCGATGCCCGCGTCCACCTCCTCGAGCGCGCCGTCCTCGGGCACGCCGCTCTCCTCCAGGTACCAGTAGAGCGCTCCGTCGCCCTCGACGCGGACCGAGATCTCCTCTCCCGAGAGGTCGCCGCGCAGCACGCGGCTCCCGCCGGGCTCGAGGGGCGCGCTCTCCCCGCCGGCGGTGATCTCCGCCGAGACCTCGGACGCGGAGGGCGAGGCCGACTGCCTCATCCGCGCGTACTTGCCGAGGGCCAGCAGGGCGAATCCGTTCTCCTGGGTGGTCCCCCAGCGCTCGCCGATGCGGTGCCCGTTCAGGCGCTCGACGAGCGGCACGATCCACGGGCTCTCGGGATCCACGTCGATGAGGACCGAGAGGAGGAGCGCGGCCTGGCGCGCCGGCGACCGCAGGTTCTCCCCGAGATCCCGCCGGGCGTCGACGGACGGCATCTCCTGGCCGAGGGCCGAGCGGGCCTTGTCCGGGCGGCCGAGCGCGAGCCAGGCGGCGCCGAGCAGGAACCGCGCCTCGCCGGTCCACTCCTGGAGGCACCCGTCATCGCCGCTCGTCGGGCTCGAGGCGGAGGGAGGGGACGAGATGCTCTCCAGGAGCTCGCTCTCGAGGCCCTCGGCGATCGGCGCCGCCTCGTCCCTCCCGGCGAGCGCGAGGGCCATGGCCGAGCAGGCTCGCGGCAGGGGAGAGTGCTCGCGTGTCCGGCGCGCCTCGCGGGCGAGGTAGCCGAGGAGAGCGTCGAGCGCCGGCTCGGAGACCTCGAGCTCCGCGCGCCGCGCCTCCACGAGGAAGCGAGCCGCGTAGGCGCTCCCCCAGAGCCACGGCTCGCGGCCTCCGGGCCAGACGGCGAGCCCTCCCGACGGCGTCTGCAGCTCGAGGATCTCATCGATGGCCGACTGCGCCAGCTGATCCGCCGCCTCCGGCGTCAGGTCGCCGGAGCCATCCGCTCCGCCGCCCGGTCCGCCGGCGGGGCCGCAGAGCGCCGCCAGGTCACGGAGGTAGAGGAGCGGGAACGCCTGGGACGTCCGCTGCTCGAGGCAGCCGTGGGGATAGCGGATCAGGTGCGAGAGGGGGCCGAGCAGCTCGACGGCGGGCAGCGCCGACACGACCAGCCGGTGGCGCGCCGTCCCCGCCAGGAACTCCTCGGGGATTGTCATCGAGAGCGGCCGGCCGGACGTGATGCGGCCCGAGGAGCATCGCGTGATCCGCGGCGCCGCCGGCCGCACCGGCAGCTCGACGCTCTCGCTGGCCGTCTCGGTTCCCATCGAGGCCGCGACCCCGATGCGGGCCGCTCCCGAGCGCGCGCCTGCCCGCAGCACCGCGGAGAGATCCGCCGATCCGGAAGCCGCGAGGTGGATCTCGCCCTGGCGGAACGAGGCGAGCGCGACGTTTTCCGCCTGCGGCTCGGCGGCTCCGCCGAGAGGGCCCTCGAGGCTCCACTCGACCTCCGCGGTCCCCTCGCCGCGCGTGAAGTTGAAGACCTTCGCCGCGGCGGTGAACCGGTCGCCCGGCGCGAGGAACCGAGGCGCTCCGATCTCGATGTGGAGGGGGGAGCGGACGGTGATCGGTCTCTCGGCGCTCCCGAAGCGCCGGCCGGCGTGGGCGACCGCCATCACTCGCGCTTCCCCCGTGAAGGCGGGCAGCCGGAAGCGCTGGATGACCGTTCCGTCATCGTCTGCGGCCGCGGTGCCGAGCCAGAGCGCCAGGGACCGGACCCGCCGGGCGCGCACGGGAGAGAGCCGGAGGGCCTGGGCCTCGTCGGGCTCGGGAA
>JAFGKN010000868.1 GCA_016928605.1 Planctomycetota bacterium
GCGTCGAGGAGGAAGAGCGCCTGTCCCCTCTTGGTCAGCGGGATGATGGTGTCGCGGTAGAAGCGGACGATCGCCTCCGGGTCGACCTGCGTGCGCCAGGAGGGCCGGAAAGGATGCACCGCCGCCTGCATTCTGCGGGCCTTCGCTCCGATGCGCGCGACGATCTCCTCCTCCTTCCTGTCGGAGGTGAGCGCGGCCATGGTGCCGGCCAGATCGCGCCTCTCGATGAAGGGACGGAGCGCGTCCGGCTCGCGGCAGTACTTGCCCGCCGCGATGTAGTAGGCGCCGAAGTGGATCCGCTTGGAGATGGCCCGGAGCGCCATGAAGTCGTACTCGATGCTCGAGCCGAAGTGGTCGTCATCGGCGTTGGCGCAGATCTCGGGGAGGAAGCCGACGTAGGCCTTCCGGATCTCCTCGTTGAGGTTGACCCGGAACTCCGCGACGGGGATGCCCACGCCGCCGGTGAACGTGCGCCGCGGCGGCGGGAGGTCGCGGGTGAACGGGCGCTCCTCGGGCACGGAGAACCGGCCGAGCACGGCGTAGGGCCGCTCGAGCAGCTCGAGCCACTCGTCGAGGGCGCTCGGCCGCGAGCTGTAGATGCCCGCGTTGAGCGCGAACTGAGCGCGGTCGACGAGCTTGTTGATGATCTCGCCCTCGAGGTACTCGAGCTCGTCGCGGCAGATCTCGATGTCCAGGGAGTACTTGGGTTTCACTGCGTGTCCTTCCGCCGGGCGAGGCCTCGGCCCGCCGCGGCTCGCGGCGTCCGCCGCCGGAGCGCCCGCCCGCGGCGGGCCGGAGACGGGTCCGGCCCCGCGGCCGGGCGCCCCGAGGGCTCCCTTTTTCCGGAAATCCGCCGGGATGTCAAGCCGATCGCGGCGCGCGCCGATGTACGGGATGAGGCGCAGGCCGGCCGGGGAGGGGCGGGTCGGCGCGGCCGCGCGCCTCGAGAGGGTCACGGAGAGGGATCCCCCGGCGAAGAAAGGATGCCGGCATGTACGAGGTCGGTGACGAGATCTACCTGCGCGACAGCTCCGACTCCGCCCCGGCGGTGGCGGTGATCCTCGAGGCGCGTCCCGAGGAGCCCGAGTACTTCGTCTTCCTCGCCGGCCTGCGGGGCGAGCGCCCCTTCAGCGAGACGCGCTGGATGGCGAGGGAGGAGCTCGAGCGGCGGGCCTGCGCCTCGACGCTCGAGAAGGAGAAGATGGGCCTCGACTTCCTGTCGGTCACCGGCAACAAGGTCGACCATTTCGTCTTCTACGCGCTCAGCGAGATGCGGGACCTGATGGAGGAGGCCACCGCGATCGAGTGCGCCGCCGCCGAGGGCGCGAAGACCTTCGAGGAGAAGGTCCGCCTCCTCGACGCCCAGGTCAAGGTCCGGCAGTACCGCGGCTACGACGTGGAGCAGTACAGGAAGGAGAGCGAGATCACCGCGCGGGTCTCGTGAGCGGAAGGCGCGGCGGGCTCGGAGGCCGCAGACCGATTCCGAGACCGAGACCGGCTCCCGCTCCCGCTTCCGACTTCCGAGTCCCGACTCGGTGGGAGTGACGCAGCCCGCCCAGGCTTGCATCCGGGCCCCATCGTGCAAGAATAGGCGCCCTGGAGCCTAGACGCCGTAGCCCCGCGGAAGAACCGATCCATGCTCGATCTACGAACCATTCGCGAGAACCCCGACCTCGTCAAGGCGGCCGGGAGGAAGAAGCACATCCCCGTCGACGACGTGGTCGATCAGATCCTCCAGCTCGACGAGGAGCGACGTTCGCTCATCTTCGAGTCGGAGCAGCTGAAGGCGGAGAAGAACCGCGTCAGCAAGGAGATCGCCGGGCTTCAGGGCGACGAGCGGCAGGCGCGGATCGAGCAGATGCAGGGCATCGGGGCGCGCGACAAGGAGTACCAGGCGAGGCTGGGCGAGATCTCGGCGCGGCTCGACGATCTCCTGCTGCGGGTCCCCAGCATCCCCGCCGACGACGTGCCCGAGGGCGAGAGCGACGCGGACAACGCGCTGATGCACGCCTGGGGCGAGCCTCCGCGCTTCGACTTCGAGCTCAAGGACCACCTGACGCTCGGCAAGGAGCTCGACCTGATCGACATCCCCCGCGCCGCGGCGATCGCCGGCTCGCGCACTTATATCCTCAAAAGCGATGCCGCGCGGCTCGAGCTGGCGGTCCTCCAGTTCGCCCTCGACCGGCTGCTCGCGAAGGGATTCACCCCGATGCTCGTCCCCACGCTCGTGCGCCGCGAGGCGATGGTGGGCACCGCCTACTTCCCCGGCGGCGAGGAGCAGGCCTACGCGTGCGAGCGGGACTCGCTCTACCTCGTGGGCACCTCCGAGGTGCCGGTGACCTCCTACCACGGCGGCGAGATCCTGGAGGAGAAGGAGCTGCCGAAGCTCTACGCCGGCTACTCGACCTGCTACCGCCGCGAGGCCGGCGCGGCCGGCCGCGACACGAAGGGCCTCTACCGCATCCACCAGTTCAACAAGGTCGAGCAGGTCGTCGTCTGCCGCGATGACGAGGAGGAGTCCCTCCGGTTCCACCGGTTCATCCTCGAGAACGCCGAGGAGATCCTGCAGGCGCTCGAGCTTCCCTACCGCGTGATGAACGTCTGCGGCGCCGAGCTGGGCCAGGGCCAGATCCAGAAGTACGACATCGAGACCTGGATGCCCTCGCGCGGCGGCTACGGCGAGACGCACAGCGCCTCGCGCTTCCACGACTTCCAGGCCCGGCGCCTCAACCTCCGCTACCGCGATGCCAGGGGCAAGGTGCACTTCTGCCACACTCTGAACAACACCGCGATCGCGAGCCCGCGTATCTTGATCTCGATCCTCGAGATCTACCAGCAGCGCGACGGTACGATCCGCATCCCGGAGGTCCTCCGCCCGTACCTCGGCGGCCAGGAGATCATCGCAAAGCGCGGTGGGTGACGGAGACGGAGCCGGATGGCCGGATCCGGATCGGACCGTAGAGACCGGCGCCGCTGCGGTCGCCGCTGCGGCTGCGGTTGGCGTTGCGTCTCGCGGCTGCGGCTGCGTCGTGCGGTTGCCCCTGCGGCTCCGGTCGCGGCCGCCGGCGCGGTGTCCTCTGTCTCCCCAGGCGCCCGAAAATCGGTGGATGTGCCCCGCCGCGATGGTCATAATGATCGGCCTTTCGGGCCCCGCGGAGCGGAGGCGGTCGGCCCGGCGATGCGGGGCGGCGGCGCGGGGGCTTGTCGTGTAACTTCTTGAAAACTCAGGAGTAAAAACTTTGGGTGCGGTGACGGCGAAGCTGGCGCTCGAGGACGGGACCGTCCTGGAGGGCCTTGGTGTGGGCGCGGCCGGAGAGTCGGTGGGCGAGGTGGTCTTCAACACCTCGCTCTGCGGGTACCAGGAGATCTTCACCGACGCGTCCTACAACGGACAGATCGTCGTGATGACGAACCCGCTGATCGGCAACTACGGCGTCAACCTCGAGGACGAGGAGTCTCGCCGGCC
>JAFGKN010000869.1 GCA_016928605.1 Planctomycetota bacterium
CGGATCCTGCGGGTCGAGAGCGCGGTTGACGGCCAGGCCGATGACCGACCGCTGCTTGCCGAAGGTGGAGCAGGAGTAGTAGAGGTGATAGTGCTCGCCGATGCGCTCGATGTGCGGCGCCCAGATGCCGCCGGTGCCGGGCACCTTCTCGGCCGCCCACTCGGGGACGGCCCGCTCGAAGACCCTCCCGGCCCGGCGCCAGTTCACCAGGTCGGTCGAGTGGTAGAAGGGAAGGCCGCGGCCGGTCGCGAAGACGTAGTAGCCCTTGTCGTCGCCCGGGGCCACGATGATCGTCGGGTCGGCGGCTCCGGCGAGCACTCCCTCGGGCTCTCCCTCGGCGCGGAGGCCACCGGCAGCGAGCACCGAGAGGACGGCCGCCGCGATGCAGGTGATCGGCAGGAATCGCCGGTTGGAGCTTCTCATGGCAGTGGCTTCGTCCTTTCGCTGGTGGGTGGCGAGTCGCGGGATCCGGGATGTCCAGGGCGCTCGGAGCCGGCGGGGGCGCGAGGCTCGAACGCGCGTCCAGCCGGCGCGCCGGTGCAGCACCATTGTGCCCGATGACGGCGGCCGTGTCGCGGATCGGATCCCTCCGATCGGGCGGCTGCTCGGCCGGCCGCGCTCTAGCTTGACGGAGACTCCACCGCCGTGGCCTCATGGATGCGCCGCGCCGGGGCTGCGCGAGGGAATCGGCGCGGATGGCGACGGCGAGCGAGAGGCGAGGAGGACCTCCGATGCGAGCGAGATACCTGCTGTCAGCCGCGACTCTCTGCGTTCTCCTCTTGCAGCCAGCCGAGGCGCCGGCGCGCGAGGCCGGCGAAGCTCCCCGGCGGCTGCGCGCACGGATCTCGTGGGGCCACGCCTCGCGCTCTCGGACGCCGTTCCGGATCCGGCTCCTCGCGCGCGAAGCGAGCCTCGTCGGCGTGCGCGGCAGCGGCCTCGAGGCGGGCGAGATCTCCGCGGAGCCCGCGTGGGAGACCATCGCCGGCGGAGGCGATGTGGACGGCGTCGAGGCGACGATCGTCTATCCGCCGCGGAAGATCGAGGAGAGCGGACAGATCCACGCGATCTGGAAGGATCTCATCGCCGCGAGCGACGCCGATACTGCGCGCCGCCTGCTGCAGGATCCCGCCGTGCGGACCGATGGCCGGAGGCTCGTCGTCGCTGTGGGCTGCGACGGGGCGGCCGGTTTCTCCATCACCGTCGATCAGCTCCTCGAGCGGCGCACGTTCTGGATCCCTTCGCTCGACATCTTCGTGGACGCGAACGATCCGCCCGTCTCCTTCGAGGAGCACCAGCGGCAGATCGCCGCCTGGAAGGGGAAACGCATCCTCGAGCAAGTCCACGCGCGACCCGAGGCGAGCTACGAGGAGTTCACAGCGCTCTGGGAGGACATGGGCAGCCCATCGTACGTTCATCCGTCCCAGCCCGCTCCGGGGCACATCGTCGGGCTCACGTGGGACAGCGCTCTCTACAAGTTCGGCATCGACCGCGGCGCGGGCGTCTGGAACGACTACGGCAATCCAGACCGGTTCCGCTTCTGGTTCGGATTCGGCGATCTCTCCCGCGGCATCCGGGATTCGTGGCGAGGCCAGAGCCTGGCCGACGGCCTGCCGATCATCACGACGGTCATCGAGGACGAGGGCCTGCGCTTCGAGGTGGAGCAGTTCGCCTATCCGCTCCGCGGTCCGCCGGCGGAGAGGCGGGGCGACATCCCGATGCTGCTTCTCCAGATGGTGCGCGTCTCCGATCTGCGGCACGAGGCGCGGAGGGTCTCGCTGCCGCTTCATCACCGCCGCCAGTTCCCCGCGGGGGACGCATCCCCGATGGTCCACGAGAGCCGGGGCGGAGTCATCCTCTTCCGCGAGAGCAGCGCGCGGAGGGTCCTCTTCGCCGTGCAGGGCGCGGGGGCCGATGTCTCTTCGTGCGAGACCGCCGAGGACGCTTCGCCGCGCGCGAGAGAGGGCGGAGCGCGCTGGAAGAGCTTTCGCGCCGCCGTCTCCATCGAAGTCCCCGCCGGGGGATCGCGCGAGATCCTGGTCTGCCTGCCTTCGCCGCCGGTTGCGCCGCAGGATGAGGACGCTCTTCTCGCGATCGACGGTGCAGCCGCTCGCGCCGAGACGGTGCGGTTCTGGACGGAGTGGATCGAGCGGGGCGCTCAGTTCCGGGCTCCGGAGAAGGTCGTCGACGACCTCTTCCGCGCGAGCCTCTGGCACGCCCTCTGCCTGCCGAGGCGTCACGGCGGCGGAGAGGAGGGGGTTCGGATCGATCTCCCTTACTCCAACTTCGCCTACGATCAAGCGGGCACGCCCTGGCCGGTCAACCAGGCCGTCTACGTCGACTACATGATCCACGACCTCCGCGGCTACCACGATGTCTCGCTCGAGGAGCTGCTCGCGATCTACCGCAACAACCAGGATCGCAGTGGTCGCGTGCGCGGATATGCGAACTGGGGCGTCTACACGCCCTCGATGGTCTACGTTGCAGCGAAGCACTTCCTACTCTCCGGCGACCGAGCCGCCTTCGAGCGGATCCTTCCTCCGGCGCTCGCGGCGCTCGACTGGTGCCTGGCGGAGATCCGGAGGTCGTCGGAGCGCTCCGATCCGACGAGCGGTCTCATCCGGTCACCGCTCAACGACCTGACGGGCGAAGGCATCTGGGCGTTCACGCAGGCTTACGTGCACGCCGCGCTCGAGTCGATGGGGATGGCGCTCGAGCGGCTCGGACATCCGCGCGCGGCCGAGTGCCGCGACGCCGCCCGCGACTTCCGGATCTCCGTCGAGAGGGCGTTCGGCGCCGCGACGGCGCGCTCGCCGCTCGTCGAGCTGCGCGACCGGACTTGGACCCCCTACGTCCCCTGAGAGGCGACGTCCGCGGGGCGCCTCCTCTCCGAGTGGTACCCGACGGACGTGGATACGGGAGCGACGCACCTCCTGCGCCTCGGAGCGCTGCCCGCCGGCAGCCCCTGGGGCGACTGGCTGCTGCACGACCACGAGGACAACCTCTTCTGGAAGGGATGGGGCCTGGCCAACGAGCCGGTCTACAACCCGCAGGCGACGGCGTATCTGCTGCGCGACGAGCCGGAGGCGGTCGTCCGCGCGTTCTACAGCTATCTCGCCTGCGCCTTCAGCCATTCCGCTCTCGAGCCTGTGGAGCATCGGTGGACGTGGGGGCAGTACTTCGGCCCGCCGAGCACCGATGGGGCATGGTTCGATCTCTACCGCCACATGCTCATCCGCGAGATCGAGGACGGCGGGCTGGTCCTCTGCCAGGCGACGCCCAGAAGGTGGCTGGAGGATGGCAAGCGCATCGAGGTGGAGCGCGCGCCCACGTACTTCGGCGAGATCTCCTTCTGTGTGGTGAGCTCGGCCGCCGCGGGGAGTATCTCGACGGAGGTCCGAACGCCGGACCGCTTGCGCCCGGAGCGGCTGCTCGTCCGGCTCCGTCATCCGCGACGCGCGCAGATCCGGGCGGCCGCGGTCAACGGGGAGGACTGGAACCATCTGGACGCGCGGAAGGAATGGATCATCATCGAGAAGCCCGATGCGCCGCGCTACTCGATCGTTGTTCACTACTGAGCATCTGCTGCGGATGCCCGCGGATCCAGCTGACGGCGCTGAAGGATACCACGGAATGATCAGAGACGTGGGCTGCGGAAGCTGCTCCGTTGAGAGCCTATTTCAGTAGACGCTCCGTAGGCCCGAGGCCGAGCGAGGAGCCGGCGGGCAAGGAGCGACGACGACGCGACCGGGCGGAGACCGAGGCCGACGAGGAGGAGGCCGAGGGGTGGAGGGTGAGCCGCGAGCTGGCGCAGCGGCGATCGCGACGCAGAACC
>JAFGKN010000870.1 GCA_016928605.1 Planctomycetota bacterium
CCTGCGCAAGAAGCTGAAGATCGGATACTGGAAGATGAAGGTCCTCGCCCGCTATCCCGACAAGCTCTTCACCGACTCGCACACGCCCGCGAGCCTCAAGGCGGAGATCGTCTGCCTCTGGGCGGCGCTGATCACTCTTGCGCCGGCGCTCTTCTTCGGGCTCTGGTGGCTGCCTCTGGTCTTCGCGGCAGCCTTCGGCGCCATCGGCTTTCCGTTCTGCCGGGCTCTGTGGCCGGGGAAGGCAGGCCTGGCGGTCCGCGCACCCTTGTTTCTCACCCTGAGGTCGCTCGGGCTCGGCGCCGGCATGCTTCTCGGGCTCGTGGGGCGACCGATGCGACAGCTCTCGCTGGAGAAGCGGATGGAGAAGGCCGCTGTGGATGTCTCTCCGTCGAGTCACTCGCCGGAAGGAGCGCTGTCCGAGGGTGGCGGCGCCGCCGTGCCCGCCGAGGAGGCGGCCGGCGCATCGGGGAGCGGAGTGGAGCGCGCACCTGAAGGCCCTCCGTCTCTGCAATGCCCTTCGGAAGCGGCCGCCCCGGAGAGGGAAGAGGAGAAGGTCGCGCAGCATGCGTGATGGCCGGCGCTCAGATCCGCCGCCGGATCCCGCCGCCACCCGGGGCGGAGATCCGCTCTCCCGGGCCGGGCCCGAGGGGCTGTCCTGCGTCCCGCCGGACGAGCGGCGCGCAGCGGGGGCCGACGTCTGTGCCCCCCGTCGGCGCGATGAGCGCGACTGGACCGAGCCCGAGGGACGTTCTGGCGGCGGCCGGTCCGCGGGCCGCACGCGGCTCATCGCCGGCGTCCTCGCGCTGATGGCCGTCTGGAGCGGCCTCGTCTTCGGCCTCTTCCTCGCGGATCTGAGGAGCTTCTGGACCCCCGTCCTCGACTCGCTCGCGACGGCGGGGCTCTGCGTCCTCACGCTCTACGCCTTCTGGCTCCTCGGCTGGAGGATCCGCGGGCGATTCGCTCGTCAAGACTCGCAGGCGGACCCGCTGGAGTCCAGCCTGATCGAGATCGCCATCGGGCTGGGGACCGTCATGGCCCTCGTCTTCGCTGCGGGAGTCGTCGGCTGGCTTGAGCCCGCTGTGGCCTGGGCGATCGTGCTGGCGCCGCTCGCGGGTGGCCACCGCCGGTTCCTGCGCGAGCTCGACCGGCGGCGGAGGGCGATCGGCCGCTCGAGCTCTCCGGGCCTCGCCGCGGCGATCCTCGCCGCCGTGGCGCTTCTGACGCTCGCCGCGAGCCTGGCGCCGCCGACGTCGCAGGACGCTCTCGTCTACCACCTGGCGGTCCCCGCCAGGCACATCGAGGCGGGCCGCATCCACCACGTGGAAGGTAACTTCTACTCGGCCTTCCCCATGAACGTCGAGCTCCTCTTCACGCTGGGGCTCCTTCTCCGGGGGCCGGCGCTCGCCAAGTGGTATCACTGGCTCCTGGGGGCGGCGGCCGCGGCGTGCGTCGCAGCCCTGTCGCGCCGCGTCGCGCCCGCGGGCGGGCGGCCGGGGACGCGGAGCGCGCTCGCGGCAGCGATCTTCGCGTCCATGCCGTCGGTCGCCCTCCTCGCCGGCTGGGCGTACGTCGATCTAGGCGTGGTCTTCTTCTCGACGCTTTCCGTGCTCCTGTTCCTGCGCTTCTGGCGGCGGCAGCACCGCCGCGGCGACGAAAGCCTCCGCGGTGCGGCAACTGCGGACCTCAGCCTGGCGGCGCTCATGGCGGGCATCGCCGCGGGATGCAAGTACACCGCCGGCCTCCAGGGGCTGCTGCTCGCGGGCTTCGTCGTGCTCGTCGGCCGGAGAGAAGGCCGTTCCTGGCGCCTCATCGCCGGGCAGCTCGCGAGCGTGTCAGCCATCGCGGCGGCCGCAGCGGCTCCGTGGTGGATCAAGAACCTCATCGAGACCGGCAACCCTCTCTTCCCCTTCGCCTACTCGATCTTCGGCGGGCTCGACTGGGACGCCGAGCGCGCCTCGGTCCTCGCCGCTTCGCTCTCGGAGTGGGGGGGAGGGCGGTCGGGCTGGGAGATCCTGACCCTCCCGTGGGACGTGAGCCTCTCGGCCCGCTTCTTCTCGCAGGAGAGCTTCGACGGGATGATCGGCTGCGCCTTCCTCATCGGCGCACCCCTCATCCTCCTCGGCCTCGCAACGACGGAGGAGTACCGGATCGCCTTCGTCTTCCTGTTGCTCAGCGGCCTCGCCTGGATCCTCACCACGCACCAGATCCGCTTCCTGCTGCCGGCGCTCGCCATCGCCTCAGCCCTCCTGTGCGCGTCGACGGCTTCCTTCCCCCAGGGCCTCGCTCGGCGGGCGACGCTCGGGCTCATCCACGCGGCACTCGTCTTCAACGTGCTCCTCATCAGCCTCCATTTCGCCGCCCACAATCCCCTGCGGGTCGTGCTGGGGCTCGAGAGCGAGGAGAGCTACCTGCAGCGGGAGGTGCCGGGCGGCGACTACGCGGTCTTCGCCTACATCGACCGCCACCTGCCGCTCGAGAGCCGCCTCCTGTTCGGATCCTGCGGCAATCCGGGCTTCCTCTGCCGGCGGCCGTACCGCTCCGACGCGCTCTTCGAGAACCGCACGCTCGCTCTCTACCTGAGGGAATCGCAGAGCGACGGCGATCTCCACCGGCGGCTGGCCGCCGAAGGCTTCACGCATATCCTCTTCCGCTTCGACTGCGTCTTCGATCCCTCGGGGCGGAAGTCCGAGATCCCCCTCGAGGACCAGAAGAAGCTCGCCGGCTTCCTGAACGCGCGAGCCCGCCTGGTCATCGAGGCGGGGGGAACCTACCTCTACGAGCTCATGCCCTCGCCGTAGATCAGGGCGTTTCCTTGGCCGTAGAGGGCACGGGCTCCGCCTTCTCGTCCGCGGGGGCCGTGGCGGGGACCGGCCGGGCGATCGTCTCCTTCTCCTCGACGACGATCTGCCGCCACTGGCCCAGGTCGAGCAGCTGATCGCGGGGAGCGTCGGCCGGAAGCCCCGGCTTCTCCTTCGCCGCGATCTTCGAGGAAGCACCGTCCGCTCCGCCGGGGGGCGTCGATACCTCCGGGAGGCTCCCCGCCGGCTTCGCGGCGAGATTCTGGGGGATGAGGCTCTTCGCGGCCGTCCCTCCGGCCGGTGATTCGCCCGCACCGCCCTCCTCCGAGCCGAGGATGCCTCGCGTCTGCTCCCGGTAGACCTTCACCAGCTCCTCGCGGGTCTCCTTGGGCACGAGGCGAACGGCGATGAGGCAGCCCTCGGCGAGGTAGGGGATGAGAGCGCTGCGGCCGATCGCCGCCTCCACCGCGTTTCCCTGATCTCCGGGGACCTCCTGGAGGCGTCCGGGCACGACGGCTCCCAGGGGAAAGCCGTACTCCTGGAGACCGACGGCGGCCCCCCCCAGGAGCAGGACGCCCTTGGTGAGCCCGAGGAGCCCGCCGAACCACTTGTCGGCGGGTCGGACGGCGGTGTGCTTGACCTTCCTTCCGATGACGAACGTGATCGTGCTCGTCAGCGCGGCGACGACGAAGAAGACCGCGACGAAGGAGACCACGAGGGCCGCGGAAGGGCTTTGCTCGCGGACTCCGGAGAGCACGGGCATCTCCGCCAGGGGGCGATGGAACCGGGCCGCCAGGTAGAACGCCAGGCCGATGCCGATGATCCCCAGCGCCTGGATGACGAAGCCCTTGAAGTAGCCGAAGATGAA
>JAFGKN010000020.1 GCA_016928605.1 Planctomycetota bacterium
CCCTCCTCCAGAGCCGGATCCTCCGGACATCCGGAGGGAGGGGCAGCTCGAGCTCCTCGCCGACCGCCACCGGGCTCTCCAGCCAGCCTCCGGCGTCGTCTCCCCGGAACTCGAAGCCGGCTCGCGCCCTCCATCGCTGGCGCGCGGCGCGGCCGACCGAAGGAGCGGCGCCGGAGCCTCGCCGCGCCAGCTGCGGATCGACCTTCAGCTCGCGCGCCTCGCCTTCGTCGAGCTGGACGCGGATGTCGAGACCTCCGGCGGCCGGCGGCGGCAGCTCGGCCACCAGGGCGATGCGGACGCGCGAGGGCCACTCCCGCGGCTCGAGATGGAAGATCAGCGGGCTAGCCTCCTTGCCGGGCAGCGCATGGAACCAGAGCTTCGTCTGGAGATCGAGGTAATGGGGCACGTGAGACGGGGCGAGCGACGGCTCGCGATCGTCGCCGGGGAGGTCCAGCGCTCTCCGCTCGAAGAAGGCGAGGAAGGCGCCGCCGCGCTCGCAGGCGCTCTCGGGCACGAGCTCGGCGTAGCGCCCGTGGTGCCCGTCGAGCCGCGATGCGAGCCGGATGATCCTCGCGTCTCCGCCGAGGTGGAGAGCGAGGCGCCGCGCGAGATCGACGGCCGCGAGCGAAGACTCGCGGATGCGGTTGTCCGCAGCGAGCCGCTTCAGCGCCTCCTCGGCCCCATCGAGGTCATCGATCGGAGCCTCGAGCCAGCCCCTTCCGGAGAGGATCCCCTCGAGCCCGTCGAGGGCGCCTCGGAGCGCGCTCGTCCACTCGTCCTCGAGGAGCCGGTACGACGCGGCCGGCGGCGGCGGCAGGAGCCGGGCGCGGATCTCCTCGCCCAGGATCCGGACGTGGACATCCGCCGAGGCGAGGACGCCGAGGCGGCCGGAGGAGAAGGGCACATCGACGAAGAGCCTCCGCTCGAGGCCCAGCGGCCGGCGGCTGCCGTCGACGCGCACATCGCCGTCGAGCTCGGCCGTGGTCTCCACCGGGTACCAGCGGACGCTTCCGTCATCGAGACGCAGGCGGAGACGATAGCGCTGGAGGCTCCGCGCCTCCGATGGCGGATAGATGTACCTCGAGATGATGCAGATCCTCCGCAGGCCCTCCACCGGGACATCGTGCTCGCGGCCCGCCCGGAAGCGATGGAACCTCTCGCCGGAGTCGAGGAGTCTCACCCGCAGGAGCGCGGACTCCGCCTCGCAGCGGATCTCCCTGCGAAACGGCTCCAGGCTCGACACCCTGCGCCGGCTCTCGATGCCAAGGCCGACGACCAGCCGCCCGCCCGCTCCTCGAGAGCGCTCGAGCCTCGCGAGGCACGCATCGCCGTCCATCTCGCTCCAGGCGATGATCCCCGACCTCTCGTCCTTCCGGGACCAGGCCGCCGGGGCGAAGAGGTTCGATCCGCGGGCGATCCAGAGCGAGAGGGCGCCGCTGTCCTGCCCGGCAGGCCAGGGGCGCGCGAGGAGCGTCTCGAAAGGCTCGAGCCTCAGCACGGCGGACTCCCCGGCGGCGAGATCGACGATCTCCGCGGCCTCGGCGAGGCCGATGCGCGGCTCGTTTCCCGCGATCCAGCGCCCGCGGACGCGGACGCGCTCCCGCGTCTGCGAGGAGTTCGCGATCCACTCCTGCTTCACCGCCACGGCGTCGATCTCGGCCGCGCGCGGGGCGGGCGCGCAGAGCAGGCAGCACGCGAGCGAGAGGATCGGCGCCGCCGGTCCCGCCGCTCGTCTCGTCCCTGCCACCTGCTCCTTCGCCATCTCGACCCTTTCCCCGATCACCGCCCGATCTGTCGACATCCGCCGCGCGCGGCGTCCGCACCATCAACCATCCCCATCGATCTCCGGCTCATCGCCGCGCTCGAGCGAGACCATGCGCGTCACGGACCCGAACGGCCTGGGCTCCTTCCGCCCCTGCGACAGCCGCACGCATCCCCGCGCCGCAGCGGAGAAGTGGAACTCCACCCGGTAGAGGCCGGGGGGGAGATCCTCGCCCAGCTCGATCGTGAGCGGCTCCGCCTCCCTCAGCGCGATTCCCTCGCGCCGCAGGAGGAAGGCTCCGGCCTCGCCGGCCGCCTCGAGCGAGACCTGATGCCGGAGGAAGGTCCAGCTCTGGAAGGGACCCTCGCCCTTCGGCTCGAGGAGGCGGATCTCCGCGCAGAGATCGACCGGCCCCTGCACCGACTCCTCGAGGAACACGCGCGCGATGAGCATCTCCTCTCCCGCGCTCTCCTTGATCACGTCGCAGCTCACGCGGCCGCCGCCGATGGGGGTAGCCGAGAGCCGCCGGTACGCCGGTCCGTCCTCGCTGGAAAGGCCGCTCGCGAAGACTCGCACGCCCTCGGGCGCATCCACCCGGAGGGAATGGATGCCGCTGGGGACGGAGGGCAGCCGGAAGAGGCCGACCCGGCCGCGGAGCTCCGTCGAGAAGACGATCCGGCGGTCGACCTCCGCGCTCAGCTCGCCGCCGCCCCCGAAGGGATCGAGAGCGATGATCCGCGGGCGCGCTTCGGCCGCCCCCGCCCCGCCCGCGACGCGGACCGTCTCCTCCCGCCCGAGAGGCAGCTCGAGGTAGTCTCCGGCCGCCGGCCGCTCCCCGCCCGGAGCGCGGATCCAGGGGACGAGCAGATCGAGGGTCTCCCGGGGCCACACCGGCGCCACGCGGCGCCAGAGCGAGTAGCGGGGCTCGCCGCCCGCGGCATCCGCCGGCGGAGCGGGCTGGATCCTCAGGCTCCTCAGCTTCCGCCGCGCCTCCCACTGCGCGGTGTTGTCGGGATAGCGGGGGAACCAGTCCCAGCCGCCGCGCTCGCAGGGATCGGACGGAGCCGGCAGCCGCACCTGCCGCGGCAGAGCGTCGAGCCGGTTGTAGATGGCGATGAGGGTGGCGTCGATCTCGGACCGGATCTCGATCTCCCGCACTCCCGGCGACGCGAGGATGTAGTGTCGAGCCGCGCCGGTGATCCGCTGTGCCTCGTCCCCCGCGAGCTCGGCATAGGGCGAGACATCGACGCATCCGGCGAGGACCATCTCGGCCTCCGGCCGATCCCCGTCTCCGCCGGAGCCGGCGGGCCCGCACCGCTGCCGCACGCGCACGTCGTAGAGCGCGGACTCCTCCTCCGGCGCCTCTCCCCGCGGCGGGAGCATCCGCCGCACGTCGATCCGGTACGGGACTCCGCCGTCGCCG
>JAFGKN010000197.1 GCA_016928605.1 Planctomycetota bacterium
AGCCCCTGCAGATCCGCGACCGCGAGACCGGCGGGCGCCTCGAGATCGGGCAGCTCGACGAGCGTCGAGAGGACGAAGCTGCCTGCGCTCTCCTGGGCGAGCAGGACGGCGCGCGGGCCGGCCGCGTCGAGGGCGATGATGTCCTGGTCGCCGTCGCCGTCGGCGTCGCGGACCGCGGCGGCGATGAGGTCGCTGCCCGCCGCGTCCACCTGGACCACGCGCTGGTCGAAGACGCCCGCGGCCTCCTGGTGGAGGATCGTCACGCCGCCCGCCCGCGTGATGACGAGATCCTCCTTGCCGTCGCCGTCGACGTCCGCGAGGACGAGGTGCCGCGCGGCCTCGCTCGCGCCCACGGGGCACGGCGTGTAGCCGTTCTGCAAGGCGCCGCAGCCGCTTGCCCCCGCGGGCGACGCCCCGCGGTAGAGGATCACGACGGGGCTGGTCGCCTCGCTCGCATCGGCGATCGCGAGGTCGATGTCCCCGTCGCCGTCCAGATCGTCCGCGACCATCGCGCTGGGAGTCTCGAGCGGGAGGTCCGCGAAGCTCGCGCGCTGGGTGGCGAAGTCCCCGAACGGCTCTGAATCCGCCTGGTAGAAGATCATGAGGCCGCCCGGCTGCTCGAAGGCGATGACCACGTCGAGGTCGTCGTCGCCATCGAGGTCCGCGGCCGAGACCGCCGCGGGCGCTCCGAGGCGCGCATCCGGATAGCGCAGGACGTCGAACCATCCCGGCGCGGTCTGGAGGAGAAGGACCACGGCGCGGCTGCCGCGCACCGCCGCGATGATGTCCTGCCGCCCGTCTCCGTCGATGTCGTCGACGGCGAGGGCCGCCGGCTCGTCAGTGGGATAGAGATCCGCGACGAGAGGATCCCGCGCGCCGAAGGGACCGGCGAGATCCTTCGCCTCCTCGAGGGCGCTTTCCGCGCCGGCATCGCCGATCGAGGCGTTCTCCGCGGGGAAGCCCGTCTCGCCGAAGCAGGCGACCTCCGGCCGGCCGTCGAGGCCGGCGATCGTCTCGTAGGGCGTGATCCGCAGCCGCGCGCGACCGCCGCCGGGGAGGTCGATGTCGCTCGCCCAGATCACCCTGTGGCGAAGCCACTCGGCTGACGAGCGCGCCAGGAGCATGCCGCCGAGATCGATGCGGAGGATGCTCCCCGGCGCCGCAGGAGGATCGACAGCCTCGCTGAGGCGCAGCGCTCCCGTGAAAGGATCGAAGGAGCAGACGCGCCGCTCCACCGCCGCGCCGGATCCGTCGATGATCTCGACGCGCCGCCCGACGAGGTCGGCGACGAGGAGATCGCCCGCGTCGACCGGCTCGGCCGCGCCGCGGAGGCCCCGCAGCTCAGCCCGTGCGACGAGCCAGGAGGCGCGCACGACATCGCCCTGGAGGACGCCGGAGTCCGGCTCCTCCACCGGCCCCTCGATGATCTCCGGCAGCGCCGTGATGATGCGGAGCGCTCGGCGCCCCTCGGCATCCGCGAGGAGAGCCTCTCGGGCCGCAGGATCGCCGAGGAGGCCCGCCGGCAGATCCGGAAACGGCTCGCCCTCCGGCGACCACTGGATGATCGCGTCGACGGGATCGCTGTCGGCGTCGCGCAGCGCGAACCAGACGGCCTGTCCGCGCCGCGCATCCGGATCGGCGAGAATCTCGCTCGAGAGGAGCTGCGCCTCCGGCGGGGAGTTGTTGTCGAGAAAGAGCTGGGCGTCGACCGGGTCGCCGCTCTTGCCGGGAAAGCCCTCGACGCGGTCGGTGGGGACGATCCGCACCTGCACGTCGCGATCGACGCGGCCGAGGTCGACGATCGAGCGCCAGGTCATCGCGTGGCTCTCGCCCGCCGGGCTGGTGAGGAGAGCCAGCCCGCCGGTGGTCGTGCCCTCCTCGAGAGCCGCGCTCGCGATGTCTCCCGAGGACGTCGTGTAATGGACGGCGACGTCGGTCGGATCGGAGGTCGAGTCCTCCAGGACGAAGCTCAGCTGCAAGTCGCCGTCTCCGGCGGCAGAGATCTGGAGGTCGCGGAGCAGCGGAGCGTCGTTGCCGACGAGGATGGTCGCGACGTCGGTGTTCTTCGAGACGGTCGTCAGCCGGATCTCCACCGACTGGGCGCTGTCATCGCCGCCGAGGTCGGTCAGGGCATCCCAGCCGACCCGGTGGAGCCTGCCGGCCTTCGACGTGATCAGGCCGGTGACCACGCCGGGATCGCCGAGCGAACCGTCCTCGAGGATGCTCAGCGTCGCCGGCCGGAAGGTCTTCCCCTCCGACGCGTAGTCGATGCGGATCTCGGTGGTGACCGCATCATCGTTCAGCAGGATGAAGCTCAGGACGGTCTGCGCGGGATTGCGGCGGGCATCGGCCGCGTGGTCGAACACGACTTCCACCTCGGTCGACGGGATGGGCGGCTGCGGCTGCTTCCCGCCGCCTCCGCCGTCGTCGTCGAGGGCGAGCCAGATCGCCAGGCCGATGATTCCCGCATTGCAGCCGCTCAGCAGCATCCCGGACAGCGTCAGGAGCAAGAGGCCGAGGGCGCGGGCAGGGTGCGCCGCCGAGTTTCGGTACCTCTCGATCTTCATCATTTCTCCTCGTACTCAATGACCGCTGTTCTCGAAACCCGTGTGCCGTCCGTGCGAAGCACCCTCAGCTTGACCGCGTTCGCACCCGGCTCGAGCGGCACCCGGGTCGGGAGCTGGATGGTGATGCGGGAGTCGCGGGAGTCCTTCAGGCGCTCGTTCCACGCGCTCAGATCCTCCGCTCCCGCCACCCAGCGGAGGCGCTCCGCCCGGGGCGCGAGGCGATGCACGTCCAGCGCCTCGATCTCGCCGCCGGCCTCGGAGATGAGGTCGAAGCTGAGCGCCAGGGACCGGTCGCCGACCTCGTCTCCAGGCAGCGGAGAGCGGAAGACGATCCTCAGCGGCTTCATCCGCTCCTCGGCGATGAGGCGGGGCTTCAGCCCCTCCTCCAGCTCGCCGGAGATTCTCTCCAGCACGTTTCCGGTCAGCGACTCGCTGGCGAGCGTCCTGTCGTCGGGCACGACGAACATCGGCGGCACGATGATCGTCAAGGCATACTCGGCAGGCTGATCGAGGATGTCCGCGCGGTCCCAGAGGCTGATCGCCGTCTGCTCGCAGGCCGCGCTGTAGAGGAGCGAGGTCTCGGATCCCTCCCCCGGCTCCAGGTTCACGTCGGTGATGTCGAGGCGGAGCTCGGTCCCCGTCTTGAAGTCGAGGCTGGGGACGAACCACGCGGGGATCCCGCCGAAGAGCCAGCAGACCACCTCGAGAATCGCGGTGGGCAGCGGCCGGCTCATCTCATCGTAGCGGCGCGGCGCCTGGATCCCCACGCCGCAGATGAGATCGATCCCCTGGCTCCGCGCCTTCTGGAGCGCCTCTTCCTTGCTCTCCACATCGAGGACGCGGGCCTGGCTGACGATCCGCGATTCGCCGGCGAGGGCTCGAGCCACGGCGGCCGCGACATCGTCCCCGCTGGCGCGGAACGAGGCATAGGCCTGCTTGCGTGCCTCCTTCGCCCGAGCCGGCTCAGCGGGCTCAGCGGGCGCAGCGGGCGCAGCCGGGTCCGCTGGCACAGCGGGCGCAGCCGGCTCTGCGGCGGAGGGGAAGGCCGAAAGCGCAGGCTCGAAGTAGACGCCCACGCTGTAGGGGAGTGGAGCCCCAGCGGGAAACTCCTCGAAGCGCGGCTCGCTCGCCGCGCAGCCGGCGATGGCCGCCAGGGCCAGCATCCATGCGATCCGTCCCAGCCAAGCGGAAGGGACCACAAGAGGCTGGAGCCGCAGCGCAGCAATGGAATACGTTCCTCGTCGAGTCCAGATCATCTCTTTCCCCGTTTGGCATCCACAACTACTTCCAGACCGCGGCCGGCCGCCCACCGCGGGGCCGTCCGGCGCCGAGAATTTCCAGGGAATATGGATTCTATCATGCCGGGTCGGCTCTGGCTTGTCCATACCTGCACAAAGTCTCCTCGCGCCGCCGGGATGGAGTCAGGGGGCTTGATGGCGCGGAGGATGGGGCCAGAGCTCGACATCGTGAAGAGGATGGGGCCGGCAGAGGACCATCCGCCGCACCCAGCGGAGCCGGACCTGCTTGGGGCTTTGTTCGGGAGGCCGGGGCCTGCTCCGGAGCGGGCAGAAGAGGCGCCAAAGGGGGGTACCTTTTCGCCCCGGCGGAGGGTATAGTCCGGCTGGCGGGAGCTCTGGCCGGCCCATCGCCGCGGCGAAGGCCGCTCACCAGCGAAGGACCGGAGCCGCTCCGGCTATGCCGGCGCGCGGCGCGCGGCGCGCCGGGAGGTCGGGCTCGTGCCCCTCACCGGGAGGACCGGAGCCGGCAAGAGCCCCTGTTCTGGAGGATACAGTGAAGATCGCGGTCGCTGGCGACCACGCGGGCTTCGAGCTCAAGAAGGTGCTCGTGGAGCACCTGCGCTCGCTGGGCCACGAGGTCGTGGATCTGGGAGCCCACGAGCTCGATCCGCTGGACGACTACCCCGACTTCGGCGCCCGTCTGGCGAGCGCGATCCGCCAGGGGGAAGCGCCCAGAGGGATCCTGGTCTGCGGCAGCGGCGTGGGCGTCTGCATCGCCGTGAACAAGTTCGCGGGAGTGCGCGCCGGCATCTGCCACGATGTGTACTCCGCGCGCCAGGGCGTCGAGCACGACGACATGAACGTGCTCTGCCTCGGCTCGAGGATCATCGGTTCATCCCTCGCCATGCTGATCGCCCGGACATTCGTCGACGCCGAGTTCACCGGCGAAGAGCGCCATCGCCGCCGCCTGGCCAAGGTCCTCGAGATCGAGAAGCAGAACCTCCTGAGCTGAAGCTCTCCGCCGCGGCGTCCATCGCGCCGCATCGATCCATGATCCGAAGTGAAGAGAGCCAGTCCTTTCTGGACTACATCGCGGATGCCAAGATCCGCTTCCTGCAGGAGCGGGACCTGGGCCTCGACCTCTACTTCAGCGGCTATCTGGGGATCCTCGTCTTCTGCCTGAGCCTCGCGATCACGGTCATCTTCCTGCTGGCCATCTTCGGCGTGATCCCGCGGCGCCGCCACGTCGTCTGCCTGCTCCTGGGGCTCGGAGCGCTCGCCTTCCTCGCCGGTCTGGGAAGCTCCTACTGGAACTACCAGGCGGTTCTCTCCGGAAGCGTCTCCATCGTCCGCGAGGTGGCGGGGGCGCGCCCCGTCGATGAGCAGCAGGAGGCCGCGGTGATCCTGATTCCGCTCCTCCTCGGCGCGGCGAGCCTGGCGATGGGCGTCCTCGGCTGCCTCTACCTCGCCCTCTTCTGGGGGACGAGCCTCCTGCCTGGAAAGAAGGGCGAGGGGACGA
>JAFGKN010000198.1 GCA_016928605.1 Planctomycetota bacterium
CCGTGACGCTCGCGCAGAATTGCTCTACAATACCGCTCCTGTCGATCCCGCACTTCACCGTGGAGACAAGCATGGCCCGCGAACCGGAGATGAAAAGCGAACTGGGCGTCGAGGAGATCGCGAGAAGGGCCCGGGCGGCGGCCATCGATCTCGCCGCTCTGGGGACCGATGTCAAGAACCGGGCCCTGGCGGCCGTGCGGGACGGGCTTGAGCGGCGCCGGGGGGAGATCCTCGACGCCAACCGGCGCGACCAGGAGGAGGCCGAGAAGGATGTCGCTGCCGGGCGGCTGTCGCGGGCGCTCTTCAGGCGCCTCGACCTCGGCGGCAGCAAGTACGATGCGGTGCTCGAGGGGCTCCGGGACGTGGAGCGGCTGCCCGATCCCGTCGGCCGCGTCACGCTCGCCACGCGCCTGGACGAGGGCCTCGATCTCTACCGGGTCACATGTCCTCTCGGCGTCATCGGCGTGATCTTCGAGTCCCGTCCCGATGCGGCGGTGCAGATCGCCGCGCTCGCCCTGAAGTCGTCCAACGCCGTCATCCTCAAGGGAGGCCGCGAGGCGGTCCATTCGAACCGCGCGATCGTCGCCGCGATCCGCGAGGCGCTCCAGACCGTCGAGGGCATGCCGCCGGACGCGGTGCAGATCCTCTCGACGCGCGAGGAGGTGCAGGCTCTTCTCGACCTCGATGAGTGGGTCGACCTGATCATCCCGCGGGGATCGAACGAGCTCGTGCGCGCGATCCAGTCCTCCACCCGCATACCGGTGCTCGGACACGCCGACGGCATCTGCGCCGTTTACATCGACCGGGCGGCCGATGTCCGCAAGGCGGTCTCGGTGGTCCTCGACGCCAAGGCGCAGTATCCCGCCGTCTGCAACGCGGCGGAGACCCTGCTCGTGCACGAGGATGCTCTCGAGAGCACCCTGCCCGCGGTGGGCGGGGCTCTCTCTGCCGCTGGAGTGGAGCTGCGGGCCGACGCGAGGGCGCTTCCCCATCTCCCCGGCGCCCGGCCGGCGGCGCCGGAGGACTTCGACGCCGAGTTCCTCGACCTCATCCTGGCTGTCAAGACGGTCAGGTCGCTCGACGAGGCCATCGATCACATCAACCGGCACGGGTCGCATCACACGGATGCCATCGTGACCGAGGACAGCCGCGCGGCGGAGCGGTTCCTGAGCCGCGTCGACTCGGCGGGCGTCTATCACAACGCATCCACGCGCTTCGCCGACGGCTTCCGCTACGGCCTCGGAGCGGAGGTCGGCGTGAGCACGAACAAGACGCACGCCCGCGGGCCTGTGGGCCTCGAGGGGCTCGTCATCTACAAGTACCGTCTCTACGGGTCGGGCCAGGGGGTGGGGGACTACGGGCCGGGCAGGCGGTCGTTTCTCCACGAGCCGCTCGATGCGGGCTCGCTCGAGAGCCGGCGGTGAGCGCTCGCCTCCCCGCGCTT
Organism: Planctomycetota bacterium; assembly: GCA_016928605.1. Taxonomy (GTDB): domain Bacteria; phylum Planctomycetota; class UBA8108; order UBA8108; family UBA8108; genus JAFGKN01. Next base: position 1,445 of record JAFGKN010000198.1, read on the forward strand.
GCGCGGTGGCGGGCTCGTCACTTCCACTCCTTGACCCGAGAGGGTTGTCCGCTATACTCTCCTCCCCGCGAGAGCAGAGCCGCCGCCGTACGGCGTGATGCCGCCGGGAGATGGGTACAGCCCTTCAACTTTTCAAGGAGCCGAGAGAGCCATCGGAGTGCCACTTTCCCAGATGTGGGCGGTCGCCTCCCACGTCCTTCGCAACAAGCTCAAGCGCAATTCGAAGTATCCTCTCGTCCTGATGCTGGAGCCGCTCTTCCGCTGCAACCTCTCCTGCGCGGGGTGCGGGAAGGTCCAGTATCCGGCCCATGTCCTCAAGAAGGAGCTGACTCCGGAGGAGTGCTTCCGCGCGGTCGAGGAGTGCGGCGTACCGGTGGTGAGCATCCCCGGCGGAGAGCCGCTGCTCCACTCGCGCATCGTGGAGATCATCGAGGGGCTCGTCGAGCGAAAGAAGTACGTCTACCTCTGCACGAACGCCGTCCTGCTGGGCAAGAAGCTCGACCTGCTGCGGCCGAGCAAGTATCTGACGATCAGCGTCCACCTGGACGGCCTCCGGGAGGAGCACGACTTCGCCGTCTGCCGCGAAGGCGTCTTCGACGTTGCGTACGCGGCGATCCGCGAGGCTCTCGGCCGGGGCTTCCGGGTCACGACGAACACCACGCTCTTCGAGGGAGCCGATCCGGAGAGGGTGCGCGCCTTCTTCGACGAGATGACGAAGCTCGGCGTGGAGGGGATGACGATCTCGCCGGGCTACAGCTACTCGAAGGCGCCCGACCAGGAGCACTTCCTCCGCCGCTCGCGGACGAGGCAGCTCTTCGCTCGCGTGCTGCGGTCCCCCCGCAAGGGCTGGCGCTTCAACCAGTCGCCGCTTTTCCTCGAGTTCCTGGCCGGCGGGCGGGACTACCAGTGCACTCCGTGGGGCACCCCCACCTACAACGTCTTCGGCTGGCAGAGGCCCTGCTATCTGCTGCAGGACGGCTACGCGGAGTCCTTCCGCGCGCTGATGGAGACGACCGACTGGGAGCGCTACGGCCGCGGGCGGGACGATCGCTGCGCGGACTGCATGGTCCACTGCGGGTACGAGCCCTCCGCCGTCGACGACACCTTCAGCGGCCTGCGGGGCCTCCTCGCGACGGTGCGGGCCATGATCTTCGGATCGCGGGCCGGCTCCGCCGAGGAGGCGGAGAGCGTTGCGAAGAGCGATCCGGCCCTCGGCGAGGCAGCGCCGGTCGGCTGCGAGCCGGCGCTTGATCGCGGCGCCCGCGTATCGATCGCGTCCCTCGAGTCTCCGGCCGGCGAAGACACCGGAGCCGGCGCCGCGCGACCGGCCCCGGGGGGAGTGAGCGCTTCCATGGCCGCCCAGAGCAGCGATTCCCCCGTGCGCGATCCGGCCGGCGTCGATCCCTCCGAAGGCGCGGCTCGCCCGGCCCGTGATCCCGAGGAGCTCCGGCGTGCGATCGAGGCCGCCTTTGACTACCGCGGAGACGTGACCCTCGAGCTGAGCGGAGGGGGCCGAGTCGAAGGATACCTCTTCAACCGGGACCTGTGCGCGGCGGTGCCCTTCGTCGATGTCTTCATCTCGAGCGGCGGAGTCCTCCTGCGCATCGCCTGCGACCAGATCGAGGGCGTCCTTCTCACGGGCAAGGACATGGCCTCCGGCAGGTCGTGGGAGGCGTGGGTCGCCGAATGTAAGTCGAGGAAGGGGAGGGGGGCCGCCGGCGGCGCCGGGTGAAGCCGGCGCGAGAAGCCGCTCGCGGCCGCGGGCTCCGCAGGCTCGAGCGAGCCTGACAGGTAGCTACCGAGGGGCAAACATCGCCTCTTCCCCCGGCTCGACAATTAGCGAGAGGTCCCCGCCGCCGCGGGGTACAATCGCAGGGTATCCGTTCACCGGCGATGAGCTTCCCTGCGGGGCTCCGGCGGCCCGGGACCATGCCTTCGCTTCGCAGCCGCGGCGCGCGGGTACGTCTCGGCACTGAGCCCCGTCAGCACCGCTGGAGCGGAGCGGAACGGGCCTCCAGACAGACGGAGCCTCGATCCGCTCCCCTCGCCGGCGCTGAACGGTTGCATCGCAGGAAGTCCGGGAGCGTTCGGTCGGTCCGGGCTCCCGCAGAGCGAGCCGATCGGCTCCGCGGCGGGCTCGGCCCGAGTCCCGGACTACCCCTTTCGCTCGAGGTGCCAGGCGAGGGGACCTGCCCAGTCCCGTTCCCATCGAGCCATAGTCCGATGCCAAAGATCCTCAGCATGGGGTGCGCCCTCACCCTGTGGACCGGCTGCCTCACGGCACTCGCCGGGGAGCTCGACGTCCTGATCAGCGAGATCCACTACAACGTCTTCCAGGAGGGCGGCGAGGACACCTTCGAGTTCGTCGAGCTCTACAACGGCGGCCCGACCGATGTCGACATCGGCGGCTGGTACTTCAGCCAGGGAATCGAGTTCACCTTCGAGCCGGGGACGATCATCCGTTCGCGGGAGCACCTGATCGTCTCGCCCGATCCGGCGGCCGCCCGGCTGCGCTTTGGACTCTCCCGGGCCATGGGACCCTTCTCGGGGCGTCTCGACAACGGAGGCGAGATCGTCGAGCTCTCGAGCCGCGATGGGCGGGTGATCAGCCGCGTCCACTACCTCGACTCCTCACCCTGGCCCGCGGAAGCGGACGGCGGCGGCCCCTCCCTCGAGTTCTCCGGGACGGACAGCGGACACGATGTAGCCTGGAGGTGGAAGCCGAGCCGGGGGCTGGACGGGACGCCGGGCGCCTCCAACTCGCGCCGCGAGCCGCCGTCCCCGTACGTCCTGGTCGGCGGGAGGCGGATCGTCGGCGCGACCGACGAGTGGGCGCTGTTCCGGGGGCTCGGCGAGCCGGCCAGCCCCGTCGGAGCCTGGACCGGCCGCGCTTTCGACGACGGGGGCTGGGAGCGCCGGCGCGGCGGTTTCGGCTTCGGGACCGGGACCGGCTTCCAGTTCACCACCGAGCTGACCGACATGCGGTACAACTACACCACGGTGTACATCCGCAGGGCGTTCTCGCTGACGGCGGAGGTGGTCGACGCCGTCCGCCGCGGCGAGATGAGCCTTCACCTGTCGGTCTCCTACGACGACGGATTCGTCGCCTATCTCAACGGCGCCGAAGTGGTGCGGGAGAATGCGGGGACTACCGGCTCGCCCTTGCCCTTCGACGCGCTGGCCGACGGCAGCGAGACGGCTTCGCGGGAGTACACGCTCGACGGATTCAGCGGCAGCCTGCGGGCGGGGACCAACGTGCTGGCGCTGCAAGGACTCAACAGGGCCATAGACAACGGCGACTTCTACCTCGGCGCCGCGCTCGAGCTCGTGGAGGTCCCGGCGGCGCCGGAGGAGGAGGAGGAGGTTCGCATCGATGGCGTGCTGAACGAGATCCGCCCAAGCGGCGGCCCGGGCCGGCCCGGCTTCGTCGAGCTCTACAACCCGACGGGCGCCAGCCTCTCCCTCGGGGGCCACTATCTCATCTCGAGCCGCGATGACTTCTTCATCCTTCCCGCCGGCTCGTCCATCGCGCCGGGGGGATTTCTCTTCTTCGAGGACTCCGCCCTCGGCTTCAACGTGCGAAGCCAGAACGCGTCCTACCTGCTGCTCCAGCCGGATGCGCTCACGATCGTCGATTTCCTGCAGGTCGAGCCGAGAGGAGACGCGAACAGCTTCGGCCGGTATCCCGACGGTGATGAGGACACCTACGTGATGGAGAGCCCGACGCCGGGCGGAGCGAACAGCCTCGACCTCGAAGAGCCGGTCGTGATCAACGAGATCTACTTCCACCCGCCCTACGTTCCGCCGGGAGGCGGATGCGTCCGGAACTGCTCGGACTCGAGGCAGTGGATCGAGCTCCACAACCGCTCGGGCGCCGAGGTGGACATGACCGGCTGGAGCCTGACCAAGGGGATCGACTTCGAGTTTCCCGCCGGCCTGCGGATGCCGGCGGGCGGCTACCTCGTCGTGGCTTCATCCGTCGACGAGTTCCGCGCCGAGCATCCCGGCGTGACCGCCGCCACCGGCGACTTCTCGGGTCGCCTGAGCCACTCGAGCGACACGATCAACCTCCGTGACGCGCTGGGCAACCGCGTCGACCACGTCAAGTACGGCGACGGGCAGCCGATCAACGACGAGGAGCCGGAGAACGGCGTCGACGACCGCACGCTTCGGTCGAGCCCCTGGCCCTACGGCGCCGACGGGAGCGGATACAGCCTCGAGCTCGTCCACCCGGATCTGGAGAACAAGTACGGCGGGGCCTGGCGCGTCTCGGCCATCACCGGCGGAACGCCAGCGGAGCCGAATACGATGGCCGTCGCGTCGCCTCCGCCGGTGGTCGATGATGTGCGCAACAACCCTCTGGTGCCGAACTCGCTGGACACGGTGTGGATCACCTGCCGCATCTCGAGCGTGGCCCCGGTCACGCGGGCCGAGGTCCGCTGGGCGGTGGACGGGGGAGGTCCCCTCGGCACGGTCGGCCTCCGGGACGACGGCCTGGGGGGGGACGAGGCGGCGGGCGACGGTGAGTTCACGGCGCAGCTCTCGGCCCGACCCGACGGCACGATCGTGCGATTCCGGCTTCGCGTGGAGGCGGGAGCCGATCAGGTGACCGAGGTCCCCCTGACTCCCGAGGTGCCTCCGTATGCCGGCTTCGAGGGGCCGTTCTTCCTCTACGAGGTCGATGACAGCAGGCCGACTGCCTTCTCGCCCCTCTATCGAGTGATCCTGACCGCCGCCGATCGACAGGAGCTCCGCGACCGGCCGGCGACCAGCGACGTGCTCCTGCCGGCCACGTTCATAGGCGGTGGACGCGCCTACCACGCGGTCGGCCTCCGCTTCCGCGGCGAGTCGTCGCGCCGCGACGAGAACCGGTCCTACCGCATCGACTTCCCGTCGGAGCGGCGCTTCGAGGGCATCGAGCATCTCAACCTCAACGGTGCGAACGGAAGGAACAACACCGATACCGCGGTGGATATCGCCGCCGCCGACGTCTACCGCTGCGTCGGCATGGCGTACCCGCAGGAGTGGCCGATCACCATTCACTTCGCGGGGGAGGTGACTCTCGATTTCGATGCCCGCTACAGCCGGAAGGAAGCCTACGACAACCTTTTCCTCAGCCGCTTCTTCGGCGGGAGCGATGAGGGAAACCTCTACCGCGCTTTGAATCCCGGCGGGCCGGGCGCGGCCAGCGGCAACCTCCTGTACCTGGGTGATGATCCCGACGCGTACCGCGATGTGTATGACAAGCGGAGCAACGAGGATGCCGACGACTTCAGCGACATCATCGAGCTGACGCGCGCCTTCGATCCCGCCGAGACGCCGGCTGCAGTCTTCGCCGACACTCTCGACGCCCTGATCGACGCCGCGGAGTGGGCTCGCTTCTTCGCGGTCATGGCCTGCCTCAACAACATCGACGGAGGCATCTGGAACAACAACG
>JAFGKN010000199.1 GCA_016928605.1 Planctomycetota bacterium
GATGCCTGACTGGAGTGCCGAGCGCCATGGGATCGCGGGGCTGCCGTCTGCCCGGCGCCTGGCTGCCTGCGGCCATCCGTGTCGCTAGGATCGCAATTATACGGCCTCTGCCATGCATCTGGCGCTCCTTTGGCGGCAGGTGTCCGCGGCTCTGAGGCTCTGGGCCGAGCGATGTGCGCACCGAGACCGCCGCGCGATCCAGCTCGCCGGGGACGCAGCGGTCCCTACCCCCTCAGCAGCCTGGCGGCCCGGCGGATGTACCCCACGCAGGATCCGACGGTCGCCAGAACCGTGAGCGCCAGGAGCCCCACGGTCACGTAGAAGACGGCGGCGGCGAGGAAATCGATCTCGTTGAGGCAGGTATACGATTTCTGTGAGAAGTTCGCCTCGTGGAAGAGGACGGCGGGGATCGTCATGCTCTGCAGGAGCATCTTCAGTTTGCCGCTGAGCGCCGCTCCGAAGGCGATGCCTCTCGATTCCAGGAAGCTGCGGAGCCCCGAGACGAGGAACTCGCGGAAGAGGATGATCACGGCGAACCACGGCTTCACGAGATCGGATACGCCGATCAGCATGATGAAGCCTCCGCAGATGACGATCTTGTCGACGAAGGGATCGGCGATCCTCCCGAACGTGGAGACGAGGCCCCAGCGCCGGGCGAGGAAGCCGTCGAGGAAGTCGGTTGCCACCGCCGTGATGAAGATGGCGTTGGAGATGTTGAGGACGAGCGCGCGGCCGGCCTGGCTGAAGTCGCCATGGACCACGATCGCCATGATGACGAAGAAGACGACCGAGAGCAGCAGACGCGCCAGGGTCAGCTGGTTGGGAAGCGTCAGAAGGGAGTTCTTCCGCCTTTCCGCGCTTTCGATCTCAAGGTCTCGCCTCGTCTGGGTTTCGCTCATGTCTCGTTCCGCATCGCCGGAGGCAACCGCTGAGCGGCGCTGAGCGGATCGCGCAGCGCCGAGGCCGGTCTGGAGCCCGACTCGCTCCGCACGAGCGGCGCGGGCCGAGGATCCGCCGCCCAGTCAGCCTCGCGGCTGCTGAGAGTCGCCGGATCCGGGCCCGCTGAATCCCCGCCGGGACGCGCGCAGCCGCTGGACGAATACTGGAGGAGCATTCTACGCGCCCTCCGCCACGGAGGCGAGAAGATCATACTCGTGCGCGGCGACGATCCTCGCCCGGAGGAACTCTCCGGAGCGGATGCGGGGAACGCCCCCCCGGCCGGCGTCCGGCGGGGTCGGCTTCGCGCCGGACGCCGGCCGGCGTCCGGCAGGGCCGGCCGTCCGGGTCGGGGGGATCCCGGATCCACCCGCGCTCAGGTAGACGCAGGGATCGATCTCGGGCGCCTCGCCGGCGCTCCTGCCCCGGGCGAGCGCGGCGAGGAAGGGGCTCCCCGCCGGGAGCGACAGCGGCGGCGCTTCGGGCGCCAGAGAATCCACGAGGATCTCCGTCTCCTCGCCGATTCGCTGTCGGCTCTGCCGGAACGCGACTTCCTGCTGGGCGAGCATGATCTCCTCCAGCCGCGCATCCCGGACCTTCTCGGGGACCGGATCCGCGAAGGAGGCCGCGGCGGTCCCCTCCTCGGGGGAGTAGGCGAAGACGCCCAGCCGCTCGAACTGGAACTCCTCCACGAACCGCCGCAGCTCCGCGAAGTCATCGTCGGTCTCGCCGGGAAAGCCGACGATGAACGTCGTGCGGAGATAGAGGCCGGAGATGCGCTCCCGCATGCGGTCGAGGAGCTTCCGGGTCCGCACCGCATCGAATCGGCGGCCCATCCGGCGGAGAAGGCGCGGAGCGATGTGCTGGAGCGGGAGGTCGATGTACTTGACCACCTCGGGGATCGATGCCACCGCCTCGATGGTCTCGTCCGTCATGTGCGCCGGATAGGTGTAGAGCAGCCGGACCCACGCGATACCCTCTGCCGCGGCGACCGCCTCGAGCACGTCCGGCAGCCGCGGCCCGGAGTCTAGATCGAGACCGTAGGCAGTGGTGTCCTGCGAGATGAGGACCAGCTCGCGCACGCCGCTGGCGGCGAGCTCCCGCGCCTCGCTGGCGATCGCATCGAGGGGCTTGGACCGGAACCTGCCGCGGATCGCCGGGATCGCGCAGAACGTGCAGGGGTTGTCGCATCCCTCGGAGATCTTGAGGTAGGCGTAGTGGCGGGGGGTGAGGCGGAAGCGGCCGACCTCGCTCTGACAGGCGGTGGTCGGGTCCGAGACGCGCAGGACGGTGGGGGACCCTGGCCGATCGCGCGCGAGCTTCTCGACGAGATCGCCGAGCCCGCCGTACTCCGAGAGGCCGACGATGGCGTCGATCTCCGGGATCTCGCGCCTCAGCTCCTCGCCGAAGCGCTGGCCGAGACACCCCGCCGCCACGACCCTGAGCCGCCCGCCGCAGGACTTCTTCAGCTCGCAGACCTCGAGAAGGGCCTGGATCGACTCCTCCCTCGCCGATTCGATGAAACCGCAGGTGTTGACGAGGACGACGTCCGCATCCTCGATGTCGGACGTGATCGCCATCCCCCGCGAGGCGAGGTCGCCGAGGATCACCTCGCTGTCGACGAGGTTCTTGGGGCAGCCGAGGCTGATCAGGTGGATGCGCACCGCCTTGCGCTTGTTCATCCGGGCTCTCATCTCCTCCGCGTGCGCTCCGTCCGCCCGGAGCCGGGTCGGCCTCGGGGCTCCGCTGGGCGACGCGAGAGGGGATTGTAACACCCCTCGGGGCGCCGGATGACTACTGCTTCCGCTTCTGGGACTTCTCCCAGTCCTCCAGCGTGTAGTAGACCTCGCGGGCCTTGCTCCCCTTGAAGGGGCCCACGAGCCCCTTCTCGTGCATCAGCTCCATGAGGCGGGAGGCGCGGGTGTAGCCGATCTGGAGCTGCCTCTGGAGCAGCGTGACCGAGCCGCGCCGCGACTCGAGCACGATGCGGACCGCCTCCTCGTAGAGCTCGTCCTCCACCTCGGTGTCCTGGATCCCCTCGAGGCCGAACCGCGTCAGCTCCGAGTTGAACTGGGGATCCGCCTCGCGAGCGGCGAACTGGACGACGTTGCGGATGTCCTTGTCGGGAATGTAGGCGCCCTGCACGCGGATGAGGTCGGATGTGCCGGGAGGGATGTAGAGCATGTCGCCTTTGCCGAGCAGCTTGTCGGCGCCGTTGCGGTCGAGGATCGTGCGGGAGTCGACCTTCGACGTGACCCGGAACGAGATGCGCGAGGGCATGTTCGCCTTGATCAGGCCGGTGATGACATCGACCGAAGGCCTCTGCGTGGCGAGGATGACGTGGATCCCCACCGCTCGCGACTTCTGGGAGAGCCGGGTGATCGATGCCTCGACCTCCTTCGCGGCGCTCATCATCAGATCGGCGAGCTCGTCCATGATCAGGACCACGAAGGGGAGGTACTCGGGCACCTGCTCGATCTCCTCCTCGTCGATCTTGCCGAGGAGACGCTCCCTCAGCTTCTCGCGGCCGAGGGCGTTGTAGCTCGTGATGTGGCGCACGCCGGCCATGGCCAGGAGCTCGTAGCGCTCCTCCATCTTGTCCACCAGCCAGTTGAGGACTGCCGGAGCCTTCTTCATGTCTGTGACCACCGGGCAGAGGAGGTGCGGGAGGTTCTCGAACTGCGCCAGCTCGACCATCTTCGGGTCGACCAGGATGAGCTTCACTTCCTCCGGGCTGCGCGTCAGGAGGATGCTGCAGATGATGGAGTTGATGCAGACCGACTTTCCGGATCCGGTGGATCCGGCGATCAGGAGGTGCGGCATCTCTCCGAGGTCGCTGATGACCGGAGCGCCGGCGGTGTCCCGCCCGAGCGCCATGGGCAGGCGGTACTCCTTGTCGCGCTCCTGGATCGTCTCGATGAGCTTGCGAAGTCCGACCATCGAGCGCGACTTGTTGGGGACCTCGATGCCGACCGTCGACTTGCCGGGGATCGGCGCGATGATGCGGATGCTCTGCGCCTTGAGGGCCATCGCGAGGTCGTCGGCCAGGTTGACGATCTTGTGCACCTTGATGCCGGCGGCGAGGCTGATCTCGAACTGCGTGATCGTAGGTCCGGTCTGCACCTCGACGACTCGCGCTTCGATCTTGAAATCCCTCAGCGTGGTCTCGATCTTGCTCGCCGTCTTGGCGAGCGCGCCGTGGTCGAGAGCCTGACTGGCGTGCCCGAGGGACTCGATGAGCGAGAGCGGAGGCAGGTGGTAGGGTCCCTCTTTCCTCCGGGGAGCCGGGCTCGAGGAGATCCCCTTGCGGTTGACGGGATCCGGCGGAGGCTCGTGGATCTTGAAGGACGGCGCGCCGGCCTCCGGCGCCTCCCCTCCGGCCGCCTCCTCCTCGGCCCCTCCCTCCGCGCCGGGCGCTGGCGTTTCGCTCTCGGGCTCCTCCTCGGCCTCTTCCTCCGCCTCGGGGACCTCCGAGTCGGTCGCCGTCTCCGCTCCGGTCTCCTCCCCAGCTCCCGGGACCTCCGCCTCCAGATCCGCCGGCGGCTCGTCGACGTCCTCCTCCTCGCTCTCCTCCTCGACGCCGGCTCCGCGCACCTTCAGCTCGAGCGGATCGGTGAGGTCGCTCACGCGCCGCCGGCCGGAGGGGCGCGATCTCGACCCCTCCGGCGCCGGGGGGCCGGCCGGCTTCGGCCTCGAAGGCAAGCTCCGGAGACCTCCGAGAGCCCTGCGGAGCGCCGCTCCGAGATGCAGGCGCGGAGCAGCGGGGGCAGCCTGCTTGAGCTTCCGGCCGAGCGCGCCACCCCAGCGACCGGCGTCGAAGAGGATCTGCTGGGAGCGGGCGACGGCCGGGTAGAGGACCGTGTCGGTGCTGATCAGAAAGGCGATCAGAGCCGCCAGGCCCAGCAGGAAGTACGTCCCCACGGTGGAGAGATGCGCCAGCAGGAACGTGTAGAAGGACCATCCGAAGTAGCCGCCGGGCAGGATGCTCGCTCGGCGGGAGCCATCGAAGACCGCTCCCTCCAGGGCGCAGAGAGTCAGCACGAAGAGAGCCGCCCCGAGAAGCTTCCATCCCCACTGCCGGATCTGCTTGCGGAAGAAGAGGAAGATGCCCCAGAGCGCGAGGAAGGCGATGGCGCCGTAGGCGCCCGCCTTGCCGAACCAGCGGGTGAGGTGGAAGCCGAGAGCCGCTCCCACCGGCCCGCAGAAGTTCTGGATCGTCCCGTCTCCCTCGAGGTAGTCCAGGGAGTCGTGGCTGTAGAGGCAGAGGAACGCGAAGCCGGCGAACGCGGCGAGGACGAAGGCGAGGATCTCGCGGGTGGACTCTCGATTCATGCAGTCAGCATCCGGCCGCGCGGCCGGATCCCCTCTCCAGACGGACGGATCGTGTCAGCTTCCGGAGGCACTCCCCTTCCGTGGGGCGGACCTCCCCCCACCTATCGGCACATTCGCGGAAGATCTTGAGACAGAATCCGGCCCCGCGGGGCAGAGCACCCGGCCCGGGGCCCGAGGAGGGCGCGCCGACCTCATCCTCACCCTCGCCGGCAAGCCCTGATTCCGGTAATCAACCGGCGACGGTCCCGGGGGAGTCGGAGACGGAGGCCGACAGGGAGAGGGTGGCGGACGCCGAGTCCGAGACGGAGGCCGATGCTGCCGCTGCGGCTGCTGATCCGGTTGCCGCTGCGGCTGCGGTTGCGGTTCGTGAGGTGGTGGCGGTGGCCGTGTCCGTGGCGGTGGCGGTGAACGTGTCCGTGGCGGTGGCGGTGGCGGTGAACGTGGCCGTGGC
>JAFGKN010000871.1 GCA_016928605.1 Planctomycetota bacterium
CGCATCGATCTCGGTCTCTGCCGCGGTCTCTGGCTCCGACTTCGCTCCCGCTCCCGCTCCCGTTCCCCATCACCGCGCCGGCTTTTCCCACCGGTCCGCCGGGTCCGCCTCGCGCGCTTCGCCCCGCGCCAGGCGCGCGGCCGCGCACGCGGCCTGTCCGAGGGCGAGGCCTCCGTCGCCCGGAGGCACGCTCTGGTGGATGAGGACCCTGAGCCCCGCCGCCTCGAGCCGCGCGCGGACGCCCTCGAGCAGGATGCGGTTGGCGAAGCAGCCGCCCGAGAGCGCGGCGCGGTCGAGCCGCTCCGACTCCGCGATGCGGATCGCCGCCTCGCTCAGCATATCTATCACGGCGAGATGGAAAGCCAGGGCGAGCCGCGCCGGATCTTCGCGCTGCCTCACGCGATCGAGCAGGCTCCGGGCGAGCGGCCGCGTGTCCATCTCGAGGAGGCCGCCGCTCTGCTCGGCCAGCAGGTAGTCGAGCGGCTCGGCCGACTCCGCGCCGCGGGCCGCCGCCTCCAGCGCCATGGCGGCCTCCGCCTCGTAGCGGTTTCTCTCGGCGAGACCGAGGATGAAGGCCGCCGCATCGAAGAGCCTCCCGAGGCTCGATGTGGCGGGGAGCGATCCGCCGGCGGAGAGCCTGGCGGATGCGACTCGCAGGGCGTCGCCCTCGATGGCGCTTCTCGACGCGGCGGCCGCCTCGGTCCAGCTCTCGCCGAAGGCCGCGTGGAGGAGGGCCGCGGCCGGCCTCCAGGTCTCGCGCGCCGCGGCGTCGCCGCCGAGGAGCGGCAGGTACCGCAGATGGGCCGCCCGCCGGAACTCGATCTCGTCGGCGACGAGGATCTCGCCGCCCCAGACCGCGCCGTCCGTCCCGTATCCTGTGCCGTCGCAGGAGATGCCGACCACGCGGCCGCGCTCGCCGTTGTCGGCGAGGCAGCTCACGACGTGCGCGTGGTGATGCTGCACCTCGATCGAGGGGAGTCCGCGCGAGAGGGCATAGCGGCGCGAGAGGTACGCGGGGTGCAGATCGCACGCGACGGCGCGAGGCTCGATCACCAGGAGCTGCGCGAGGCGATCGACGGCCGCCGCGAAGTGCCGGTACGCGGCCGGGTTCTCGAGGTCGCCGAGATGCTCGCTCAGCACGGCCCGTGAGCCCTCGGCCAGGCAGACGGCCGACTTGAGGTCGCCGCCGACCGCGAGGAGCGGCACGGGCGCGGCCGGCTCGAGATCGAGGGGCGCCGGGACGAAACCGCGCGCTCGCCGCAGTGGGATGAACGCGCCTCCGCCGAGCTCCGCGCCGCCGCGCGCCGTGGCTCCGGCTGCGTAGGACGCACCGTCCGCGTCCTCTGCATCGCCGGCGTCGTTTGCACCGTCCGCAGAGTCTGTCGCGTCCGCGCCCGCACCGCCCGCATCGTCCGCATCGACCGATCGGAGGATGACGACCGAGTCGTCGATGGGCCGCTCGATGTCGCGGTCGTGCAGGAGGAAGATGTCCGCGATGGAGCCCAGCCGCCGGATCGCCTCATCGTTGCGGTGCGAGAGCGGCTCCTCGCTGGGGTTGCCGGATGTCATCACGAGCGGTCCGAGGCCCTCGGCGAAGAGGAGCGCGTGGACCGGCGTGTAGGGCAGCATCAGGCCGAGGCAGTCGCCCGCCGGCGCGACATGGCGGCTGACGAGCGCCTCGGCGCGGCGCGGGATCAGGACGATGGGGCGGCGCGGATCGAGGAGGGCCGCCTCGGCCCGCGCGTCGACGTGAGCGAGCGAGCGCGCCTCCTCGATCGAGCCGACCATCAGCGCGAGCGGCTTCGCTTCGCGGGCCTTGCGCTCGCGGAGCCGCGCGACGACGTCATCGCGGTCGGCCCGGCACGCGAGGTGAAACCCGCCCAGGCCCTTGATCGCCGCGATCGCGCCGCCCTGGAGCCTGCGCGCGCAGCCCTCGATCGGATCGCCGCCGAGCGGCGCGCCGCTCGCATCCGCCATCCAGAGCCTCGGTCCGCACTCGGCGCACGCATCGGGCTGCGCGTGGAAGCGCCGGTCGCGCGGATCAGCGTACTCGGCCTGACACCGCGGGCACATCGCGAAGGCGGCCATCGTCGTTCGGGGCCGGTCGTAGGGCACGGCGCGGATGATCGAGTAGCGGGGCCCGCAGTTCGTGCAGTTGATGAAGGGATAGCGGTGCCTGCGGTCGGCGGGATCCCACAGCTCGCGCAGGCACGCGTCGCAGGTGGCGACGTCGGGCGAGATCTCCGCGTCCTGCCGGTCGCCCAGCGCGCTGCCGGCGATCCGCAGGCCCGTCTCGCCGAGCGGCGGCAGCTCGCAGACATCGACCTTCCGCACGCGCGCCAGCGGCGGTGCCTCGCTCCGCAGGCGCGCGGAGAAGGCGTCCAGGTCCCGCTCGGGACCCTCGATCTCCGCGAACGCGCCGCGCGAGTCGTTGCCGATGCATCCCTTGAGCTCGAGAGCCGAGGCCAGGCGGAAGAGGAAGGGGCGGAAACCGACGCCCTGGACCCTCCCGGAGATCTCCAGGCG
>JAFGKN010000200.1 GCA_016928605.1 Planctomycetota bacterium
CAAGCCCCGTCGACACGCTGTTGATCAGGAGGTCGACGCTGCTGTCGTCCACGGCCCAGAATCCGACGATGCTCGCGACCGCGGCCTGGTCCGCCGTCAGGTTGACCGCCGTCTGGTAGCGATACTCGCCGGGTGTCGCCGCTATGGCTCCCGGCAGGCCGATCCAGCGCGAGCTGGAGGAGTTCTTCAGCCAGGTCGGAACGGCGGTTGCCACATCGGGAACGACCACCGCGTCCTCGGTGACGAACAGAGGATCGGTCACCGCATAGTCATCGTCCACGACTCCCTCGTCGATCGCCGCTCCCGACGCATCGTCGAAGCCCGTCGAGATGTCGAGGGGACTCGCTCGAGCCAGGATCTCCAGCCGGGCCTCCACGCGCAGCCCCGTCGAGCCGGCGCTCGAGTTCTCGACGACGAATCGCAGCGCGTTGGTGCCGGGCAGGAAGAGGCCTTCACCCGTGCCATCCGGGATCGTCGTGAGAGAGTCCGGCCCGCTGGCCGCTATCTCCAGCGAGACGCCGTTGAGCAGCACGTCCGCGCCTCGTCCCGCGGCGGCCCAGCTCCCGCTCAGCACCGCGCGGTAGGCGTTGAACTCGGGCGGCAGATCGAAGGTCAGGTCGTAGTGGTACGTGCCCGCGGGACCGATCGAGTCCCCGTCATCGAGGCCGATCCAGCGCGAGGCGGTGGAGTTCGCGATCCACGGAGGAATCGGATTCCCGTCCGCGGGGGTCGCCACCGCCGGGCGCGGACCGATCCCCGAGCCGGCAGGACCGGTGACGGTGAAGCGCGGATCCTCCTCACCTCCGGCCAGGAGCCCGATGCCCCGCGGAGCGACGCCAGTCGACAGATCCGTCGGATCCACGACGCCGGTACCTACGATCGCCTCGACGCGCAGGCCCACAGGGTTTCCGTCGGGAGCCGCGTTGTCCACCAGGAACTCGACCGTGTTGTCGCCGCTCTGGAAGAGCCCGAGGCCTGCGCCTTCGGGGAAGGGTTGCAGTACGGTGAAATTGCCGCCTGTAGATAGCCCCGTCGATACGCCGTTGATCAGGACATCCAGGCCCGCATTGTCCGTGGACCAGCCGCCGATGAGCCGCAGCGACGCGGCGTCGGTCCCCACGGGGACGCGCACGATGATCTGAAACGAATAAACACCCGCGGGGCCGTTCGAGCTCACCTCCGACGTGCCGATCCACTTGGATTGAGCCGAGCTGGCGAGCCAGGGCCCCGTCGCCGGGTCGATGGGAAACGCGGTGTCGGGAACGATGGTCGCGAGATCCGCGATTCCCGAGCCGGCCGGTCCGTAGATGACGTAATTGTCATCGGGCGACGAGTTGGCGATGGTCATGCCGGTCTCGTTGTCGAATCCGGTGTCGAGGCTGAAGAGGCTCGGAAGCCCTTCGACCTCCGGCGGTCCCTCGGCGATCTCCGCGTCCACGCGCAATCCGGTAGGGCCCTCCTCGCCGTTCTGGACGACGAGCTCGATCGTGTTCGTGCCGGTCACGAAGAGGCCGCGTCCAGCATTGAGGGGAAACTTGTTCAAGCCGGTAAAGCCCCCGCCGCCGATTCCCGTGGACTGGCTGTTGACCAGGACATCGGTGACGAGGTCGTCCGCCGTGAAGCTTCCGAGAAGGACGCCGTCCTCGGCGGAAAAGTCACCGGGCAGATCGATCTCGATCTTGTAGATGTAGTCTCCGGCCGGGCCGCTCGAATCGGGATTGGACGTGCCGATCCAGCGCGACTGGATCGTGTTGGCCACCCAGGTGGGGATCGGAAGGTCGGCGACGGCCACGGCAGGCAAGTCGTCGCCGAGGGGCCCGCTGACCGTGTAGTCATCGTCGTTCTCGCCTCCGTCCACAAGCCTGAGGCTTCCCTGGTCGAAGCCCGTGCTGATATCGAAGCGCCGGAACCCGGCGGTGCCGACGGCGACGCACCCATCGATGCGCAGCCCGGCGGGGTTGTCAGCCGGGCCCCCGTTCTGAACGATGAACTGCACGGTGTTCTCGCCCTCCTGGAGGAGGCCGAAACCGGTTCCGCGGGGGATGTCCTTGAAGGTGTCGAAGCCGCCGAACACGGCCCCCGTCGAGACGCCGTTGATCACGATGTCCAGGCCGCTGTCGTCGCCCGCGATCGTCCCCAGGAGCACCATCTCGCTCGGATCGACGATCGAGTCGTCCAGCTCGAAGACGATCTCGTACGTGTAGTCTCCCGGCGGAGCGTTGGCGTTGACGGAAGGCGAGATCCAGAGAGAGTCGGGGTCGTTCGCGATCCAGGGCGGGATGGGAAATCCGTGTCCCGCTCCTCCGGTGTAGGCCTCGTACGTGACCCCCAGACCGTCCGTGATGGTGTAGTCGAGGTCGATCTCTCCCTCGGCGAGCACGGCTTCGGCAGCTCGATCGTACCCCGTGCTGATGACGTAGACACACTGGCCCGAGGCGGCGCTTGCCGCGGCCAGAAGGAAACCAACGCTGAGAAGAAGAGCTGTAGCTTTTGTCATGACACCCACCTCAAGCAGCGGATGGCCGGAATCGCAGTATCATTCACACGCGTCCGGACAGCCGGAAATCGTGACGCAGCCCGTTCCCAGAACGGGCGGCGGCGAGCCGAGAAAGAGATAGCCGAAGACGCGGACGGCGTCCGTCAGGTCCACGTTCCCATCCCCGTTGGAGTCGAGGAGGATCCGGTTCCCCTCGTCTGCCGTGGTTCCTCCCTCGCAGGGAAGCACCGCAGGCGTCCCGAGGTAGAGGTAGCCGAGGAGGCAGATGCCGTCGGAGATGTCCAGATTCCCGTCCTGGGTGCAGTCCCCGGGCTTCTGCGATCCTCCTGACGGAACCCGGACCACGGCGTCGACGCGCAGCCCGGAGGGATTGGCGGCCTCGCCGCCGTTCGAGACGACGAACTCGATCGTGTTCTCGCCCTCCTGGAAGAGACCGAGGCCGAAGTCCGCGGGGAAGATGGTGAGCGCGAGGAAGCCGGACTGCGTGGCCAGACCCGTCGAGACGCCGTTGATGCGGACATCGGCCGCGGAATCGTCCGCTGCGAAACCGCCGGAGATCACGGCCTCCGCCGCCTGGTCGGCCGTCAGCGCCACGGTCGTCCTGTAGACGTACTCGCCCGGATCCGCATTCCCGCCGGCGGCATCGCCGCCGATCCAGGCGGACGAAACCGAGTTGGCGATCCAGGGCGGAATCGGGGCCCCGGTGATCACCGTCGAGGCGACCTCGGTCGCGTCGGGCAGGATCAAGGTGTACTGCGAGTCGGCATCGCCCGGGTTCAGAACGACGGCCGAGGTCTCATCAAAGCCTGTCGAGATATCGAAGGGATTGGCCTCTGTCACCTGCATCCAGAGCGCGTCGACGCGGAGAGCCGCCGGCTCTCCCTCGCCGGGAGCGCCCGCGACAAACGTCAACGTGTTGGTGGGGTAGAGGAAGAGCCCCTCACCCGCTGCGGCGGGAAACTCGGCCAGCGCCGCGGGATCGGCGCTCGGGAGGTCGAGGGACACGCCGTTGAGGAGCACCTCGCCGCCGGCGGGCGCGGAGGTCCATCCTCCGGCGAGCCGAACGCGGTCCGGATTCACCTCGAGGCCGAGGTCGAACGAGAGCGTGTAGGTCAAGGCCTTGCCGTCGGTGCCGAGCCCGATCCACCTCGATCCCGCCGCGTTGTCGAGCCACCCGGCCGCCGGGGCCAGCACCGTGAGCTCGACCGGCTGGCCCTCGGCGTCCTCCGCGCTGTAGCGCCCCTCTGCGAAGCCTGCGGACAGAGGTCCGATCCCCCGCAGGCCGTGGCCCGTCGACAGGTCGCCCGGAGCCGTTCCCTGGCCGACGACGCCCTCGACGCGGAGGCCCACGGGCCCTGCGCCGGCGTTGTTGACGAGGAACTCGACCAGGTTCTCGCCGGTCTGAAACAGCCCCAGACCGGCGGCGTCGGGAAAGGCGTGCAGGGCCGCGAAGTTGCCGTCGGTGACCACTCCCGCAGCGACGACGCCGTTCACGCGGACGCCGAGCCCCTCGTTGTCGCTCGTCCAGGAGCCGATGAGCTTCATGGCCGAGGCGTCGAGGTCGTCGGGGATCGTCATCCGTATCCTGAAGGTGTGGAGGCCCCCGCTGCCGTTGGAATCGGCGGCGGGACCGATCCACTTCGACTGCGCG
>JAFGKN010000201.1 GCA_016928605.1 Planctomycetota bacterium
CATCAGGCGCCGAGGAGAGGGAGGCCGCGTGTCGCGGCCGGTGCGGGGGAGGGTCCGCCTCCCCCGCAAAAAGGGATGGCGCGCGTCGAAACCGGCCTCACCCGGTTTTGAACCACGCCTGCTTTCGTAATATCCTCGCAGCCGTACGGAGCGGGTTTGGGCTGGTGCGACCGCCGCGGCGCCTCCTCCCCCGGTGGAAGTCTCGAACGGGGAGAGGTCCGTCTCATCCGGCAGCGGCGCGCGAGCGGCCAGAGAACTCAGGGCACGGCAGCGGCGGAGCGATGGCGATGAGGATGCAGCGAGCCGGTGCGGGCTGGCGCAGGGGGGAAGACTCGAGCGGTGGGGGGATCGCGAGAGCGACGGCGCTCGCCTCGGCCGCCGTCCTGGCCGCGCTTCTATCCGCGAGCGCCGCGCTTGCCGACGAAGCGGGATGGCCGGCGACGCCTGGCGACATCGCGCGCGCGGGCGCCGCGGATCTCGTGCTCGTCCAGGATGGTCAGGCTCGCGCCGCGATCTGGCGCGCTGGCGACGGAGCGGCCGCTGCGGAGGAGCTGGCCGTGTACATCGAGAAGATCTCCGGCGCGGCCATCGAGATCCGCGCCGTCCAGGGCGCGCGCGAGGTGCCTGCCGGAGAGCCCGCCATCTGCGCCGGCTCTCTCGCCCGCGAGCTCGGTCTCGCCGCGCCGCCGCCCACCGCATCCGGTGATGGCTACCGCCTGCTGCGGAAGGGGAGTCTCCTCCTCCTCGCCGGCGAGACGGATGCCTCGACGGGCCACGCGGCCTGCCATCTCCTCGAGATCCTCGGATGCCGCTGGTTCTTCGACAACCCGCTGGGAGAGGTCGTCCCGCGGCGGCCGACCATCGCGATCGGAGCGCTCGACGTCGCGGAGGCGCCGGACTTCCTCTCCCGGAGCATCTGGGGACCGAACTGGCACGGCACCGCGTGGAAGCGCCGCAACCGGCTCGGCGGAATCTCGCTGCCGACGGGCCACGACTGGCAGTGGCTTCCCGCGGACCGGCACGGCGCGGAGCACCCGGAGTACTACGCGCTGCGCGGCGGCGAGCGGCGGCCGGGCGCGTGGCTCTGCACGTCGAATCCGGAGGTTCGGAAGCTCTTCGCCGAGGCTGTGGCGGCGGCGGTGGCGGGCAAGGGAAGGATCGGCCTCTCGATCTCGCCGCCGGATGGCACGGGCTACTGCGAGTGCGAGGCGTGCCGCGTGGAGGACGTCGCCGGCTACATCGAGCCGAGCTCGGGGCGCGTCGCCGTCACCGACCGCTACATGGAGTTCTTCCGCTCGGTCGCGCTCGAGGTGGAGAAGGTCAACCCGGAGGCGATTCTGAGCTTCTACGCCTACGCCGACTACTCGCTGCCTCCGCGCCGCGCCGCGGCCTCTCCCGGCAACCTCTGCGCCTGGATCGCGCCGATCCGGTTCTGCCGGCTGCACAGCCTGGAGAATCCCCACTGCGCGTCGCGCCGGCGATGCCGCGAAGTGCTCGAGGGCTGGAGCCGGGCGGTCTCGCGCATCGGCTGGCGCGAGTACAACTACAACCTCGCCGAGGCCACCGTGCCGATCTCGAAGATCTCCGTGTGGCGCGACGACTTTCCGCTCCTGAAGAAGCTCGGCTGCGCGGGCATCAACATCGAGTGCCTGGCGCTGTGGCATCTCTACGGCCCGCACACGTACCTCGCCGCCCGGCTCGCCTGGGACTCGGGCGCCGACGTCGACGCCATCCTCGACGATCTCTACGAGAAGCTCTTCGGCGCCGCCGCGCCTCACGTGAGGTCGTACTGGGAGCGGATCGACCGGGCCTGCCGCGACGCGCGAGCCCACGCAGGGTCCTTCTACAGCCTGCACGTCATCTGGACGCGCGCGCTTCTCGATGCATGCCGCGAGGATCTCGACCGCGCCGGCGACGCCGCCGGCTCCGATGTCATCCGAGCGCGGATCGCGATGTTCCGCGAGGGCCTCGAGAGCGCCGAGCTGTACGCCGCGGTGCGCGACGCGACGGCCCGCTGCGAGTACGCGCGCGCCAAGGAGATCTTCGATCGCTGGATGGAGCACCTCGATGCGATCCACGCAGCGGGGATCCATCCCGTCGGCGAGTATCGCAGGGGCTACGCGCCGCGCTTTCTCGGCCGCGCGATCGAGGAGGGAGCCGCGCGCACGAGCGGGGAGCGCCGGCTCATCCTCCGGCTGCCGGACGAGTGGCTCTTCCGCTACGACGCGGACGGAGATGGCGAGCGGCGCGGCTGGCATCTCGCCGGCGCTCCGCGGGAGGGCTGGCGCGAGGTGAAGACGTTCTCGGCAACGCTGAACGAGCAGGGCATCGAGGAGGAGCTGACCTGGATGTGGTACCGGACGAGCTTCACGGCTCCCGCGGATCTCCCCGGAGGTCCGGTGCACCTCTGGTTCGCGGAGATCGACGGGAGCGAGACGAAGGTCTTCCTCGACGGCCGCGAGCTGGCGACCTTCCGCGGCGGCCGGCGGCCCCACGAGGTGGAGATCACCGGACGCCTGCTTCCAGGGCGCGAGCAGACGCTATCGGTGAGGATCGACCGCCGCCGCATCAGCGAGCTGATGCTCGGAGGGATCATCCAGCCGGTGATGATCTACGCCGGCCCGCGCCCGGAGAGCGGGGGCGGGGGCTGATCGAGCGCCGCGGCCGCAAGCGCAGCGGCCAGCGCGAGCCGCATCGGCAGCCGGAACAGGAGCGCCACCGGCGGCCGCAGCGCGCTTCGGGAGCTGGATCCGCAGCCGCGAGGCAGCCCGGCAGCCGGAGCAGGAGCCGCGGCCGCGGCGGCAGCGGCCGGCCCGAGCTCCGGGTGGGAGCCGGTCGTCGAAAGTCCTCGGCGGCGGCTTGCCTCGCGCGGCCCCTCTCCGTCACAATGGCCGCTCATGGGACGGCCGAAAGCGCACACCGACTGGCTCGCTCGAAGGATCCTCGGGCGGCAAGCCGCGTTCCGGAGCGAGTACCTCGACTTCGACCGCGGCATCCGCATGGGGCATCTCGAGCCCGAGGAGCGGATCACGCAGATCCTCAAGGCTCGGCTCGAGGAGCGCCACGGCGCGCGCATGATCTGCGACCGCTGGGGGCGAGGCGTCTACTGGCAGTGGATCTGCTGGATCCCCGAGCCCAACCGGCGTGCCAAGCCGCTGAGCTCGAGCCAGAACTTCTCATCCGGGAAGTTCTTCGTCGCCATCGAGCGCGACGAGCGTCTCTTCCAGGCGGGGATCCAGATCGAGCGCGCTCCTTCGCGCCCCCGCGCGGACGACTGGCCGGTTCGCATCGCGAAGGACTGGGACTGGCACGTCCTGCGCCGCGAGCTGCGGGGAGAGGATCTCCCTCGGCTCGTGCGGCGCCTTCTCCGCGAGGGGTTTCGCCTGCGGATCGGCGCGTTCGAGCGGCTCGTCGAGCTCGACGGCAAGAGCTTCGACGCGCGCACCTGCCTGGGCCACATGGGAGACGCCGCCGCGAGCGAATGGGGCGGCCTCCAGCTCTTCTGGCCGATGCGCGAGAAGGAGGTGAAGGCGACGCCGGGCCCGGATCTCATCGACGCCGTGGCCGCTGTCTTCGACGAGCTCGCGCCGGTTCTCGACCGGTGCATGTACCACCCCTGCCTCCTCGCGAAGGCCGGCGGATAGCGGGCCCGGGGAGGGCGTTGTCGAGCGCCGGCGCGCCGTCGAGCGCGGCCTCCGCCGGAGCGCGGCCTCCGCCGGAGCGCGGCCTCCGCCGGAGCGCGGCCTCCGCCGGAGCGCGGCCTCCGCCGGAGC
>JAFGKN010000202.1 GCA_016928605.1 Planctomycetota bacterium
CTCCACGTCGAGCTCGACGGCGATGTCGAGCGGTTCACGGCGAAGGTGGGCGTCGACGATGAGACCCAGGGCCGCGGCTCGATCCGGTTCCTGATCTACGCAGGCGGCGAGAAGCGCTTCGACAGCGGCGTCATGAAGGGCACGCAGAACGCGAAGCCGGTCGATGTCGAGCTACGGGGCGTGCGAAAGCTCGTCCTCCTCGTCGCGAGCGGAGGAGACGGCATCGATTTCGATCACGCGAACTGGGCGGACGCCGTCTTCCAAATTGCAGGCGAGGCTCCGAGAGCGGTCGGCGCGCCCGTGGAGGAGAAGGTGGTCCTCACCCCGCCGCCGGGTCCGGAGCCGAGCATCAACGGTCCGAAGGTCTACGGCTGCCGTCCAGGCCATCCCTTCATCTACCGCATCCCCGCGACCGGCGACCGGCCGATGACGTTCGCCGCGGAGAACCTAGCGTCGAGCCTCGAGCTCGACGCGGCGACCGGCATCATCAGCGGCGAGGCGCCCCGCGAGCGCGGCGAGTACGCGGTGACCTTCTCGGCGCGCAACGATCGCGGCCGCGCGGAGCGCCCCTTCCGCATCGTCGTCGGCGACACGCTCGCGCTCACCCCGCCGATGGGCTGGAACAGCTGGTACATCCACTACCAGCGCGTCACCGACCAGCACATGAGGGCGGCGGCCGATGCGATGGTCGCCTCTGGCATGGCCGACTTCGGCTACGCCTACGTCAATATCGACGACTGCTGGATGGTGAAGCCCGTATCCGCGGATCCGATGCACGGCGGCGAGCCGCGGGATGCCGACGGCGCGGTGCGGCCCAACAAGAAGTTCCCCGACATGGGGGCGCTGGCGGACTACATCCACACCCACGGCCTGAAGGCGGGGCTCTACATCTCTCCGGGGCCGCTCACCTGCGCCGGCTACGTCGGCAGCTACGAGCACGAGGAGACCGACGCGCGAAAGTTCGCGGAGTGGGGATTCGATTTCCTCAAGTACGACTGGTGCTCCTACGGCCGCATCGCGAAGGATCGCAGCCGCGAGGAGCTGATGAAGCCGTACCGGCAGATGGGGGACATCCTCAAGAGGCTCGACCGCGACATCATCCTCAACCTGTGCCAGTACGGCATGGGGAACGTCTGGGAGTGGGGCGGCGAGGTCGGCGGTCACTGCTGGCGCACGACGGGCGACCTGGGGCTCGAGGGCGGACAGCTCTCGCTGGGCATCTTCAAGGTGGGCCTCTTCAACGCCACGCTCCACGAGCACGCCCGGCCCGGGCGGTGGAACGATCCCGACTACATCCTGATCGGGCACGTCGGCGACGCTCGCACGGGAGGAGTGGGCCGTCCCACGACGCTGACGCCCAATGAGCAGTACACCCACATGTCGATGTGGTGCCTGATGGCGGCTCCGCTCATCTTCAGCGGCGACATGGAGCGGCTCGACGACTTCACGCTCAACATCCTCTGCAACGCGGAGGTGATCGAGGTCGACCAGGATCCGCTCGGCAGGCAGGCGAGGATCATCCGCCGCACCGAGGAGGAGCTGGTGCTCGCCAAGCCGATGGAGGATGGTTCCCTCGCGGTGGGCCTCTTCAACCTGAGCGAGGTGGAGCGCGAGGTCGGCGTCGCCTGGAAGGATCTCGACGTCGAGGGCCCGCGCATCGTCAGGGACCTGTGGCGCCAGAAGGACCTCGGCCGGTTCGCAGAGACGTACTCCTCGCGCATCGCGCGCCATGGCGTGGTCCTGCTGCGGCTGCGCGAGTAGACTGCGTCGTTCCGATGCCGCTTCCAGGCGTGCTCTCCGATCTCGGTCAAGCTCGCGAGCCCACCGCGCCGGATCCGGCCGGTGACGGCTCCGCGGAGCTCGCCGGCGACGCGGGCGACGGGATGCCCCAGATCTCGGCGCAGTACTCGCGGATCGCGCGGTCCGATGAGAACTTCCCCATGCGCGCCACGTTCAGGATCGACATGCGGGTCCACCGCTCCCGATCCCGGTAGGCCGCGCTCACCTGCTCCTGGCACGCGCAGTACGATGCGTAGTCGGCCAGGACCAGGTAGGGGTCGTGGTGCAGGAGATTGTCGACGAGCGGCTGGAAGAGGCCGGGATCGCCGCCCGAGAACGCCCCTGAGCGCAGCGCATCGATGGCCGCCCGCAGATCCACGTTTTCCTCGCAGTACCGCGCCGGTGCGTAGCCTCCGCGCCGCAGGTCGGCCACCGCCTGCGCCGTCAGGCCGAAGAGGAAGAAGTTCTCCGCGCCGACCTCCTCGCGGATCTCGATGTTGGCGCCATCGAGCGTCCCGATCGTCAGGGCGCCGTTCATGGCGAACTTCATGTTGCCCGTGCCGGACGCCTCCTTGCCCGCGAGAGAGATCTGCTCGGACAGCTCGGCCGCCGGGTAGATCCTCTGCGCGACCTTCACGTTGAAGTCCGGCACGAAGACCACTTTCAGGCGGTCTCGAACGTCCGGGTCGGCGTTCACCACGGCGGCGACCGAGTTGATGAGCTTGATGATCAGCTTCGCCATCGCGTAGCTGGGCGCCGCCTTGCCGCCGAAAAGGAACGTGCGGGGGAGCACGTCCAGGCCGGGGTCTCGCTTCAGGCGGTGGTAGAGGGTGACGATGTGGAGGACGTTGAGGTGCTGCCGCTTGTACTCGTGGAACCGCTTGACCTGGATGTCGAAGAGCGAGTCCGGATCGACAACCGTGCCCGTCCGCTCGCGGACGAACGCGGCGAGCGCCTCCTTGTTGCCGCGCTTGACGTCGCGCCACCGCTCGCGGAACGCCGCGTCCTCAGCCAGGGGCTCGAGCTTTCGCGTCTCGCCGAAGTCCCGGATCCATCCATCGCCGATGGTCTCCTTGAGGAGGGCGCTCAGACGGCGGTTGCTGAGCGCCACCCATCGCCGCTGGGTGACCCCGTTCGTCTTGTTGCTGAACTTCGCGGGCCACAGCTCGTGGAAGTCGCGCAGCAGATCGTTCTTCAGGAGCTCCGAATGGAGCCCCGCGACGCCGTTGATCGCGTGGCTCCCGACGCAGGCGAGGTGCGCCATGCGGACGTACCGCTTTCCGTGCTCGTCGATCAGCGACAGGCGACGGACGCGCTCGTCGTCTCCCGGAAACCGGGCCCGGACCGCATCGAGGAAGCGCTGGTTGATCTCGTAGATGATCTCCAGGTGCCGCGGGAGGACCTCGCGGAAGAGGGGCACCGGCCAGGTCTCGAGCGCCTCGGGCAGCAGCGTGTGGTTGGTGTAGCCAAATGTCCGCACCGTGATGTCCCACGCCTCGTCCCACGCGAGATCGTGCACGTCCACGAGGAGCCGCATCAGCTCGGCGACGGCGACCGCCGGGTGCGTGTCGTTGAGCTGGGCCGCGTAGGACTCGTGGAGGGTCTCGAGCGCCTTCCCCCGCGCGAGGTGCATGCGGATCATGTCCTGGAGGGAGCACGACACGAAGAAGTACTGTTGCTCCAGGCGCAGCCGCTTGCCGACGACGGGCTCGTCGTTGGGATAGAGGACCTTCGATATGTTCTCGGAGGCGACCTTCTCGTCGACGGCCCCCAGGTAGTCACCGACGTTGAAGGCATGGAAGTCGAAGGACTCGCACGCCTCGGCCTTCCA
>JAFGKN010000203.1 GCA_016928605.1 Planctomycetota bacterium
GCGACCGGCCGGCCCGTCCTCGGATCGATGCTGTGCGAGATCCGCCTCCCTCCCTCGTCCAGGACGAAGTTGCGATAGTCGCCGGAGGTCGCGACCGCCGCGCCGGTGAGCTCGAGGATGCGCTGCACGCCCAGATGCTCTCCGAGGGGATCGTCCACCGGCTTCTGCACGCCGATGCGCCACGGACGGCCGTCCTGGTTCCGTCCTCGCGCGCGGACCTCGCCGCCGATCTCCACCATGTAGTCGGCAATGCCGCGCTCCTCGAGCAGGTCGGCCACCCGGTCCACGCCGTAGCCCTTCGCGATCGCGGAGAGATCGCAGTAGATGTCCGGCCGCTGCTTGGCGATGGTCCCGGCCGCCTCGTCGATCACCAGCTTGCGGAAGCCGACGCGGTCGCGGAGGGCCTCCAGCTCGTCGTCGGCGGGAAGCCGATCGCGCCGGGCGACCGGGCCAAAGCCGTACGCGTTTACGATCGGCCCCACCGTGATGTCGAACGCTCCGCCGGACAGCTCGCTGATCTCCCGCGCCAGGAGAAGCACATCCAGAAGCTCCGGAGATGCCTTCACCGGGGATGCGTCCGGATGCCGGTTGAACCGGGACAGTTCGGAGTCGGGGATGTACGTGGACATCTTCGCGTTGACATCCTTCAGGCACTCCTCGATGTCCGCGGCGAGGTCGCCCATCTTCAGGTCGTCCCAGCCGCCGCCGGCGGGCAGCACGATCTTGAGATCGAAGTAAGTGCCCATCGTGGTGCCGGAGAGCTGGCGGAGGCGGGGCTGGCGGTGCCAGCGCCAGACCGACCAGATCACGAGGCCGGTGATCGCGACGAGCGCAGCGAGCCGGCGGAGCATGCGCCCCCGTGCGGCAGACATGGCCGTTTATCCGAACTCGTCGAGCATGATGCTGTCCCTCTCCACGCCCAGGTCGAGCAGCATGTTGATGCAGGCCTTGTTCATCATGGGCGGCCCGCAGAGGTAGTACTCGATGTCCTCGGGAGCCGGATGGCTCTTGAGGTAGTTGTCGCGGACCACGGCGTGGATGAACCCCGTGGGGCCGGTCCAGTTGTCCTCCGGCGCGGGCTCCGAGAGAGCGACGTGCCAGGTGAAGTTCTCGTTCTCGGCAGCGATGGAGTCGAAGTCATCGACGTAGAACATCTCCCGCTTGCTGCGGGCTCCGTACCAGAAACTGACCTTGCGGTCGGTCCTGATCCGCTTGAACTGGTCGAAGATATGCGAGCGCATGGGCGCCATCCCCGCGCCGCCGCCGATGAAGAGCATCTCGCTGTCGGTCTCGCGGGCGAAGAACTCGCCGAACGGCCCCTTGATCGTCACCTCGTCCCCCGGCTTGAGGTTGAAGATGAACGAGGACATCTGGCCGGGCGGGATGCTCGGAGGCGCCTTGGGGGGAGGAGTGGCTATGCGCACGTTGAGCATGATGATGCCCCGCTCCTCCGGATAGTTCGCCATCGAGTAGGCGCGCTCGACCGTCTCGGTGACGCGCGACTCCAGCTTCCAGAGGTCGAATCTGTCCCAGTCGTCCCGGAACTCCTCCTCGATGTCGAAGTCCGAGAACTTGACGTGGTGCGGCGGGGCCTCGATCTGGATGTAGCCCCCGGCCCGGAAGGGGACCGCTTCGCCCTCCGGCAGATCGAGAACGAGCTCCTTGATGAAGGTTGCGACGTTGTGGTTCGAGCGCACCTTGCACCGCCACTGCTTCACGTGGAAGATCTCGGGCGGTATCAGGATCTTGAGGTCGTTCTTCACCTTCACCTGGCAGGAGAGACGTGTGCCTTCGCGCGCCTCCTTGCGGTTGATGTGGCTCGTCTCGGTGGGGAGAATGCTGCCGCCGCCCTCGAGCACCCGCACCTTGCAGACCCCGCAGGTGCCCTTTCCGCCGCAGGCCGAAGGGATGAAGATCTTGTTGTCCGCGAGCGTATTGAGGAGAGTTCCGCCCGCGGAGACATCCAGGTCGTTCTCGGGATCGTCGTTGATGTGGATCGTCACCTTGCCGCTCGCGACCAGCTTGGACTTGGCGACCAAGAGCACCAGAACGCAGGAGACGACGACGCCCGTGAACATCGCCACGCCCAGGACGATCACTCCGGCTCCGCCGGCGGAGGCTAGGAGGTTCGGAAACATCGGCAGCGAGTCCTCGATCAGAGCTGGATCCCAGAGAAGGCCATGAAGCCGATGGCCATCAGGCCCGTGATGATGAATGTGATTCCCAGTCCCCGGAGCCCCGCCGGCACGTTGCTGTAGCGCATGCGCTCGCGGATCGCCGCCAGCGCGATGATGGCAAGGGCGAATCCCGCGCCGCTGCCGAATCCGAAGACGGCGCTCTCCCCGAAGGTGTAGTCCCTCTCCACCATGAAGAGGGACGCCCCGAGGATGGCGCAGTTGACGGCGATGAGCGGCAGGAAGACGCCCAGCGCCCCGTAGAGCGCAGGCGCGAACCGGTCGATGATCATCTCGACCACCTGCACCACGGCGGCGATGGTCCCGATATAGCTGATGAAGCCCAGGAACGAGAGGTCGATCTCAGCGAGTTGCGGCCCCAGCCCGGGCACCCAGGCCAGGGCGCCCTCCTTGAGGAGGTAGTTGTAGATGAGGTTGTTCAGCGGACAGGTGACCGCGAGCACGAACGTCACCGCGAGGCCCAGCCCCAGGGAGGTGTCCACCTTCCGCGAGCACGCGAGAAAGGAGCACATGCCAAGGAAGAACGCCAGGGCCATGTTCTCCACGAAGATCGACTTGACGGCGAGAGAGAGGTAGTGCTCGATCATGACCTCAATCAGCCTCCTGCTGCTCGGTCTTCCACGTCCGCAAGGCCCAGATCAACAGCCCGATGATGAAGAAGGCTCCAGGGGAGAGGATCAGCAGCCCGTTCGGAATGTACCAGCCGTTCTCGCTCGTGGTCTGGAGGACCGGATATCCGAAGAGGCGTCCCGAGCCGATCAGCTCCCGGAAGAAGGCGGTGATGAGCAGGATCAGGTCGTATCCGAGCGCGTTGCCGATGCCGTCGAGGAGGCTCGCCAGCGGCGGGTTCTGCATGGCGAAGCCCTCCGCGCGCCCCATCACGATGCAGTTGGTGATGATCAAGCCGACGAAAACCGAGAGCTGCTTCGAGATGTCGTAGACGAACGCCTTGAGCACCTGGTCGGTGATGATGACCAGCGAGGCGATGATCGAGAGCTGGACGATGATCCGCACGTTCGTGGGGATCTTGTTCCGGATGAGGCTCACGAACAGGTTCGAAAGGGACAGCACCGCGGTCAGCGCCGCCGACATGACCAGCGCGGTCTCCATCTTGGTGGTCACCGCGAGGGCGGAGCAGATGCCGAGCACCTGGAAAGCGATCGGATTGGTGTTCAGCAGCGGGTCGAGGAGGATCTTCTTCTGCTTCGTGTCCATCGGTCACTTGCCCTCCGCGCCGGCGATCTTCTCGAGATAGGCGCCGTAGCCCTCGGGGCCCGTCCAGAACCTCACGAGATGGCTGACGCCGCGGCTGGTGATGGTCGCGCCCGAGAGGCCGTCCACGTGGTGCGGGTCCTCGGCCGGCGGCCCGGCGGATCCCTTGATCACCTCGATCTTCACGTTCCCCTCCGGACCATGGATCTTCCGTCCG
This sequence comes from Planctomycetota bacterium, assembly GCA_016928605.1. Taxonomy (GTDB): domain Bacteria; phylum Planctomycetota; class UBA8108; order UBA8108; family UBA8108; genus JAFGKN01. The sequence continues at coordinate 3,625 of JAFGKN010000203.1, forward strand.
GGCCACAGAGCCTTCCACCTCGGGTTGTCGACCTCGCCGCCGAGCCCGGGCGTCTCTCCGTGCTGGTAGAAGGTCAGGCCGCGGATCGTGTCGCCGTCGGCTCCCACGGCGAGGAATCCGTAGAGGGTCGACCAGAGGCCTTTCCCCTCCACCGGCAGCACGACTTTGTCGAGATCTCCATCCTTCAGCACCCGATAGACCAGCGCGTGGTTCGGCACCCGCCGCACCTGCGCCGGATTCGGATCGACCGGCCGGCTCATCGCGGGATCCTTCGATGCCTCGCCCGGATCGAAGCTCGCGGGATCGATCTCGGTGATCTCGCCAGTCTCGAGGTCGAGCACGACCGGCTCCACCTGCTGGAAGCGATCCCGAACGGCCTGACGCGAGAGCGATTCTCCCTCCGAGACCAGCCCGGCCGCCAGGAGGACGTTTCTCTGCCGGTCGAGCCGGGCGTTGGCCTGCTGGCGGCTCTTGAGGATCACCGCCGAGGAGGACACCGCCAGCGAGCAGATGACGCAGACGGCGGCGGAGAAGCCGATCGTGTAGAGCGTGCTATGCTGCTGCATTCCGTACCCATCTCCTCCGGATGTTGGCCTGCACGACGTAGTGATCGATGAGCGCCGCGAAGCAGTTCATGAGAAGGATCGCGAGCATCATGCCCTCGGGGTAAGCCGGGTTGGCGACGCGGATGAGGATCGCCAGCACACCGATGAGGAATCCGTAGATGTGCCTCCCGGTCTCGGTCTGGGAGGCGGACACGGGATCCGTGGCCATGAAGACCGCGCCGAAGGCCCATCCGCCGAGCACGAAGTGCCACCAGAAGGGCACGTCGAAGAATGGATTCTGAACGCTGCCGGAAAGCGCGTTGAAGAGAAGGACCGTGAGCAGCGAGCCGGCCGTGAGCGAGAGCATGATCCGCCACGATCCGATGCCGGTGACGATCAGGATCGCAGCGCCGATCAGGCAGGCCAGCGTCGAGGTCTCGCCCATCGAGCCCGGGATGAGGCCGAGAAAGGCGTCCCACCAGGAGTAGGTTCCCGCGGCGGCGACCTCGTGGATGGCGGTTTTGCCTCCCTCCATGGCGGTCGCCAGCAGCGTCGGCGCCGTGTAGCCGGCCGGTGCCACCCAGACCTGGCTGCCCGAGATCTGGCCGGCATACGCGAAGAAGAGGAACGCTCGGGCGAGGAGCGCCGGGTTCCAGATGTTCATCCCGGTGCCGCCGAAGATCTCCTTGCCCAGGATGACCGCGAAGCCGATGCCGAGCGCCACCTGCCAGAGGGGAATCGTCGGCGGGAGGATGAGAGGAAAGAGCGCTCCGGTCACGAAGAAGCCCTCGTTGACCTCGTGGCCGCGGACGAGGGCGAAGACCACCTCGCAGGTGCCTCCCACGGCGAAGGTCACCACGAGCACCGGGAGGAAGTACATCGCGCCGTGCAGGAAGCAGGCGAGCGGATTCCCCGCCGAGAACGAGACGCCGAGCCACGAGACGACCGCCGCCCGCCAGCCTTCCGGAGTGACGCCCGCCTCGATGGCGAGGTTCGCCTGGTAGCCGGTGTTGTACATCGCCATGAGCATGCACGGCACCAGCGCGGCCACGACGACGCCCATCATCCGCTTGAGATCGAGCGCATCGCGCACGTGCGAAGGCCCCTTCGTCACGTGCGGCGGCGAGTAAAAGAGCGTGTCCATCGCCTCGTAGAGGGGATGGAAGAGATGCAGCGCTCCGCCCTCTTCGAAGTGCTTCGCCTGGCTATCGAGAAGCTTCCGCAACATTCCGATCAGCCCTCTTTCTCGATCAGATCCAAGTTGTTCCTCAGCAGGGGGGCGTAGTCGATCTTCCCCGGGCAGACGAAGGTGCAGAGCGCCAGGTCCTCCTCATCGAGCTCCAGACAGCCCAGCTCCTCGGCTCGAGCGATGTCCTCCATGACGAGGCTCTTGAGGAGGAAGACCGGCTGGATGTCGAGCGGCATCACGCGCTCGTACATGCCGATGGGCACGATGGCGCGCTTCGAGCCGTTGGTGCTCGTCGTGAAGGCGAGCTTGCGTGGAGCGAGGAAGCCCGAGAGATAGGCGCGGATCGTCGAGAACTTCTCCGCGCCCAGCCGCAGCCAGCTCAGGAGCTCGCGGTCTCGGCCCTCGCGCAGGGCGGAGACCTGAAGGTGGTACCGCCCAAGATAGCCGTGGACCTCGCCCATGGCGGCCCGCCCCGAGAGGACCGATCCCGAGATCACGCGGCTCTCGACATCCTCGAGCTCGCCTCTGACGAGATCGTCGAGCGATGCGCCGATCCGCGTCGCGAGAAGCCGCGGGCTCTTGACGACCGGGCCCGCCAGCGAGACGACGCGCCGGACGTCGAGCCGTCCGGTCGTGAAGAGCTTGCCGATGGCCACGACATCCTGGTAGCCCAGGTGCCAGACGGTCTTGCGGCGGGAGACCGGATCGAGGAGATGGATGTGGAGCCCCACCGTCCCCGCGGGGTGGACGCCGGCGAACTCCTCGACCTGGATGCCGCACTCGGCCGCGGCGGCAGGAGGCTCGATGGCCGATCCCGGATGCCGGCAGAGGTACGTCTTTCCTTCGGTCAGCCTGGAGACGCAGATCAGCCCCGCCTGCAAAGCGGACTCTTCCCCCCGGATCGCCGCGTGGGGCAGAGCGGCGAGGGGGTTCGAGTCGGTCGCGGTCACGAAGATCGAGTGCGGCCGCGACTCGGGGTCGGGCACGCGGCTGAAGGGCCGTGTCCGCAGCGCGGTCCAGAGCCCCGATTCCACGAGCAGATCTCGCACGGCATCCCGCCCGAGCGAGAGGGGATCGGCCCCCGTGAACGAGGAGAGCTCCTGGTGCTCCGCCGCGGGGAGGTCGCCGCTGCGCTCGCCGTCGCTCAGGTCGATGACGACCGACTGGAGAGCCCTGCGCTCGCCGCGGTGGATCGCCCTCACGGTGCCCGCGCCGGGGGCGGTGTAGACCACGCCCGGCATCTTCTTGTCCTCGAGGATGGGCTGTCCGCGGCGGACCGCATCGCCCTCCGCCACGAGGAGGCGCGGCCTCAGGCCGACCGCATCCGCCGCGATGAAGGCGACGCGCCCCACCGCCTTGAGCGAGATCTCCTGGCGCGGCTCCCCGCTGATGGGCAGGTCCAGTCCTTTGCTGATTCTGTGAACGCTCATCGACCGTCGTCCTCCCCTTCTCGCGCGCGGCCGGCGGCTACCGCCGGTGCCGAGCCGGAGGGAGTAAGCCTCTCTCTCTTTGCTTCGCCAGGGTGCCGGCCGCGGCGGTCCGCGACGCGCCATCTTCCCCGCGGGATCATGACGTCGGGGAAGATCCCTCGCCCTCCTCTGCTACGACACTCATCGACGACCGCGACCGGAGGACGCCGTCCCCCGCGCAGAGCCTTGTAGTACCGATGCACGCCGGCGGCTCTCTGGCCGCCGGGCGGCGTATCCCGCGCTCTCTGCTTCCCGACGGGAGGACTGGCTCGCGAGACCTGCGGGGGCTCAGAACGCCGGTCACCGGGGAAAATGCTGGCAGGAAACGCGCCACAGGGTAGGCTAAGCGCCCTGGTGATTCAAGCCTTTTCGCCTCCACGCCGAGGGGATGCGCCCCCCATGCGCGACCAGACGCGGTTCCTCCTCCACTTCCTGAGGCATCCCCTCACCGTGGGCGCCGTGGCCCCCAGCTCGCGGTGGCTCGCCCGCAGGATGGTGGAGGACATGCGGCTCGGCGCAGCGCGCACCGTCGTCGAGCTGGGTCCCGGGACCGGCGCCTTCACGGAGGAGATCGAGAGGCGGCTGCCGGCGGGCGTGAATCTCCTCGCCCTCGAGCTGGACCCCGTCTTCGCGGCGGGGCTGCGGCATCGCTTCCCCCGGGTCGACGTGATCAACGACTCGGCCGAGAACCTCGTGGAGCACCTGCGGGCTCGCGGCCGGGCGCACGCGGATGCGATCTTCTGCGGACTGCCCTGGGCGTCGTTCCCGCCGGATCTCCAGGGCCGGATCATGTCCGCGGTCCACGAGGCGCTCCGCCCGAGCGGCCGCTTCGCCACCTTCGCCTACCTGCACGCCTCCTGGTTTCCCACCGC
>JAFGKN010000204.1 GCA_016928605.1 Planctomycetota bacterium
CCGGGGGAGCCCGCCGATGTCGGGAGGAAGATCATGACGCACAACGGGCACTGCAGCTACCTGCCCGGCGGCGAGTGGATCCTCAACGACACGTATCCCCTCGGCAAGGAGCGCGAGCAGTGCGTCTATCTCTTCCACGTGCCCACGAGCACGCGCATCGACATCGGCCGGTTTCATCTGCCCCCGCAGTACGCCGGCGAGTGGCGCTGCGACACGCATCCGAGGTTCAGCTCCGACGGGCGGCGGGTCTGCATCGACTCGCCGCACGGCGGCGACGGCCGGCAGCTCCACCTGATCGACATCTCTGAGATCGTGGCAAACCCGCCGGTCCGCCATCCCGCGGATGCGCAGCGAGACGGAACGGCGAGGAGGTGAAGCCCCGCATGAGTCTCCCGGGGAAGGACCTGAGCGGCCGGACCGCCCTCGTCACGGGCGGAGCCAGACGCCTCGGCGCGGCCGTGGTGCGCGGTCTGGCCCGCGCGGGTGCGGGCGTCGTCATCCACTACCTGCGGTCTCGGGCCGAGGCGGAGAGCCTTGCCGGCGAGATCCGCAGAGCGGGAGGGAGCGCATGGAGCCTGGGAGGCGACCTGCTGGACAGCCATGCCGCTGCCGATCTGCTGCCGCGCGCTATCGACCTGGCCGGGCCCATCGACGTGCTCGTCAACAGCGCGTCGATCTTTCCCGCCGAGCGTCTCCGGGATGTGACTCCGGCCTCCATCGATGAGAACATGCGAGTCCACCTGACGGCTCCGCTCCTCCTGGCGCGCGGTCTCGCCGCGCAGGGGCTCGAGGGGCACGTGGTCAACTTTCTCGATGCGCGGATCGGGGAGTACGATGAGGAGCACGCGGCCTACCACCTGAGCAAGCGGGCGCTCGCCGCACTGACGCGGATGCTCGCAGTGGAGCTGGCGCCTCGGATCGCGGTCAACGCGGTGGCTCCAGGCCTGATCCTCCCGCCGGCGGGTAAGGACGCCGCGTACCTGGAGGCCATGGCGTCCGGCGTCCCTCTCCGGCGACACGGAGGGCCGGAGGACATCGTGGACGCGGTGATGTTCCTGCTCGGGAGCCGGTTCATCACGGGCCAGACCATCTACGTCGATGGCGGGCGGCACATGAAGGGAAGGATGTATGAATGAGGAGATGATCGACCGGCTCGACAGGATCCACATCCGGGACCTCCGCGTGCGGTGCATCATCGGCGTCAACGATGACGAGAGGCGGGAGAAGCAGGATGTCGCCGTCCACATCACGCTTTTCGCCGACCTGCGGAGGGCCGGCGAGACGGACGACATCGAGCAGACCGTGAACTACCGGACCATCAAGAAGGATGTCCTGGCGATGGTGGAGGCGTCGCGGTTCTACCTCCTCGAGCGGCTGGCCGAGCGGGTCGCTGAGATCTGTCTCGGCGATGAGAGAGTCCGCAGGGCGCGGGTCCTGGTGGAGAAGCCGGGAGCGCTGCGGTTCGCCCGGACGGTGGCCATCGAGATCGACAGGGAGCGAGCCGCCGATGAAGGGGAGTGAGACGGCGGTCCGCGCGTACATCGCGGTGGGCTCGAACATCGATCCGGAGGAGAGCATCTTCGGCGCGCAGGTCCTGCTCCAGCGGAGGGTGCGGCTGACCGGCGTCTCGAGCTTCTACCGCACCCCGGCCCTGGACCGGCCCGACCAGCCGCCCTTCCTCAACGGCGTCTGGGAAGTGCTGACCGAGCTGCCGCCGAGGCGGTTGCGCGACGAGGTGCTGCGTCCCATCGAGACGGCCCTCGGCCGCGTGCGGACGGAGGACCGGTACGCGCCGCGGTCCATCGACCTCGACCTCCTCCTGTACGGCGACAGGGTCGTGGAGGAGGCAGACCTGAAGATCCCCCACCCGGACCTGGCTCGCCCGTTCGTGTACGCGCCGCTCCTCGAGCTGCTGCATCTCGTCGCGGATAGCGATGAGAGAGACGCTCTCCGCGCCCTGGCCGGGGTAGCATCCGGCAGGCCGGCGGAGGAGGCGGAAGGCCCTGCGTGCGGCGAGCCGCAAGTGGAGTTCACGAGGATTCTGAGAGAGAGCATCAAGCCATGAACATCGCGAGGGTGGAGGAGCTCATCCGCGAGCTGCTCGTCGAGATCGGAGAGGATCCCGAGCGCGAGGGCCTGCGAAAGACGCCGGCCCGCGTGGCCCGCGCCTACGAGTTCCTCTGCAGCGGGTACCATGCGAGCCTGGAGTCGGTGATCAACGAGGCGGTCTTCCAGTCGGAAGCCAACAACATGATCATCGCCCGGAACATCGAGGTCTACAGCCTCTGCGAGCACCACATGCTCCCCTTCTTCGGGCAGTGCCACATCGCCTACATCGCGAAGCAGAAGGTGCTCGGCGTGAGCAAGCTCGCGCGCCTCGTCGACTTCTACGCCCGCCGGCTGCAGATCCAGGAGAGGCTGACGGCCCAGATCGCCAGGGAGGTGAGCCAGGCGGTCGATGCCGAGGGCGTGGGCGTGGTCATGGAGTGCCGGCACATGTGCATGATGATGCGCGGCGTCGAGAAGCAGAACTCGATCATGACGACATCGACGGTGCTCGGCAGCTTTCACGACGACGAGGCGACGCGCATCGAGTTCCTCACGCTCATCGGCAGGAGCATCTGAGCCGCAGTCCGTGACGGCGGCCGCGGCATCGGCATCCGCGTCCGCATCGGCATCCGCGTCCGCATCGGCATCCGCGTCCGCATCGGCAAGGCCGCTGCGGTTGCGGTCCGCCGCTGCGGCTCCGGTCCCCGCTGCCGTTGCGGTCCGCCGCTGCGGTTGCGGTCCCCGCTCCGGCTCCGGCTCTCGGCTGCGGCTGCCACCTCCAGCTGCCGCGCCGGCCCTTCACGCAGCTGCGGTCTGCCACCAGAGGATCGCCGCGTGGACGAGGAACTTCCCGCCGAAGCCGACGAGCATCAGGGCGCAGATGACGAGCATCCAGCGCTGCGCGCGCGGGCCGAGGATCTGGGCGCCCTGGAAGCTGGCGGCCGAGAGGATCTCGAGCCAGACGAGATCGCAGAGCCAGTGGATCACCGCGAAGAGGATGAAGGCCAGCGCGCCCCACTGGACGGCCCGGGAGGCGAGCCCCAGCCCGACGGTGGCCCACCAGAGGAGGAAGTAGGGATTGCCGGCGGTCAGGAAGACGCCGGTCCAGAACGGGCTGCGGGCGGACCGGGAAGGAGCCGGCGCTTCGGCCTGCGGCGCGCGGCGGGCGCCCCAGAGGAGGAGCGCCCCCATCAGGACCAGGACGAGACCGCCGGCGAGGCCGATGCCGATGCGCGCTGCGTCGGACTCGAGCAGCCGGCCGGGCCCGGCGATGATCAAGAGCATGAGCGGCAGCTCGACGGCGCCGTGACCGAGGGACACCATCGCTCCGGCATGCCGGTGGCGGCTTCCCAGGGCGAGCGTGGCCGCGGTGATGGGGCCGGGGGCCAGCACGCCGGACAGGGAGATGGCCACGGTGTCGACGAGTATCGAGATCAATCGGCTGCTCCGCTGGGATCGGTTGCGGGGAAGGTCTTTCCTCTCCGGGATACGGCTCGCAGGACTCCGCCGTCGGGGCGCGGTCTCAGCGGGCGCGCAGGTGGCGGTCGGCGAAGTCCATGTAGCGCTCCCAGTCGTAGTCCTTCACGTCGTGGCCGCCGGAGCGGACGTGGTAGCCGATCGTCCCCTCGACCGACCGGTCGAGCGGCGGCATCTCCTTCGCCGGAAGGCCCTCGAGACCGAGGAGGCGGTAGACGGGGGAGGCGTGGAGCGCCGAGAGGAACTCGCCGCGGGGATCGGCCCACAGGTCCTGGTCGGCGCTGGCGATGTAGACCGGCCGCGGCGCCATCAGAGCCACGAGCATGTGCTGGTCGATGGGGAGCTCGCTCTCGCGCCCGTTGTATCTCTTGAAGTTCTCGCAGAACCAGTGGGGGAAGCTGCGGTTGATGCGCTCGACGGTCTCGCCGAAGCACCGCCGGCTGAGGGCAGCGCCTCCGCAGCCGGAGTTGTTCGAGATCACCAGCGCGAAGCGCTCGTCGCTGGCTCCGGCCCAGAGCGCGGTCTTGCCGAGGCGGGAGTGCCCGAGGACGGCGATCCGGCGGCCGTCGATGTCGGAGTCCGTCTCCAGGTAGTCGAGGGCCCGGCTGAGGCCCCACGCCCATGCTGCGATGGATCCCCAGGCGTCCGGCGGACGCCGCTCGAGAGAGCGGTCGTCGAAGAGCGGATGCACCCCGTTGCGGAACTCGTCGTGGAAATCGGGATCGATGTCGCCGTAGTAGACCGTCGCCACTCCGTATCCGCGCGCGAGGATCTTCTCGATCGGCCAGCGCGACCGCGCCGCACCGCGGGACTTCTCGGTGGCGCGGTTGTCCACCACGCCGTCTCGGCCGGGCCGCATCCAGCTCCTGCCCAGCCGGATGCCCGGATCGGGGTGGACCGAGTGATTTCCCTGGAAGTTGAGCCCCAGGAAGGCCGGCACCGGCCGCCGCCGTCCGTTCGGGATGTAGATGAGCACCTCCATCGCCGGCTCGTCGCGTCCCGCGGCGAAGCGGACGATCACCTGCTTGCGGGTGGCTGAGCCATCCAGGGCCTTGGCCTCCTTGTCGACGACCTCGAAGGAGAGCCCCTCGGGACGGCTAGGCGCGCGGCCGTAGACATGCTTGCGAAAGAGCTCGAGGATCTCGCCGCGGCGGTTCTCCTTCCACTGCGCGGCGGTCTCGACCTTCGTCCCATCCGCGCTGGCCAGCGGATCGGGGAGCGTGTAGGCGGGGACTTTCTCCTCGAGGTAGATCGTCCCGGGGCTGCGCCGCGACAGGTCCTCGCTGAGCGCGGGCGAGGCCTTCCATCCCCCGGCCGTCGATCGGTCCGGCTGGGCTGCCTCGCCGCCGCGGAGCGCGTGCCAACCGCCGGCGGCGGCGAGGAGCCAGAGGGCGAGCGCGAGTGAGAGGGGCGCGGTATCTCGATCGGCGGTCTTCATTCCATCCTCCTTGTCGGTATCGATGCCTCGCGCGACCGAGCGCCGCTCCGGACGCGCGGAGGCGATCAGGGTCGCGATGTCAGCAGGTGCCGGCAGCGCTGCTTCAGGTCGATGAGCCTCTGCTCCTGGTCGTCGCTGAAGGATCCCAGCCGCTGCGCGTAGGTGTCCATCCAGACGATGAAGCGCTCGATCTCGCCGGCGTCGAGCCGGACACCCTGGTGGCCTTTCGGATCGGCGAGCAGCGCCAGGAGGGGAGTCCGCCGGGACTCGCCGTCGCCCGCGGCGGAGCGTCCCTCCCGGTACCTCGCGAGGACGTGGTCCTTCAGGCTCGGGCGCCCGTAGCCGACGAGCGCTTCGTAGGAGCGCCCCGCGCTGAGATCGAACGCCGCGGCGGCCGCATCCTCCGCCCCCGGCCGGTGGCAGGAGACGCAGCGCTTCTCGAGGACCGGCTGCACGAGGCGATCGAAGCGGAGCGGCCAGGATCCCTCGGGTCCCGGCGTGATCCTCGACGGCTCCCGCGACGCGGCGTGCGGCGCTCGGAGCGGGGGCGCTTCCTGGCGGCCCTCGTGGCACCCGATGCAGCTGAGCGTCTGGCCAGGCTGCACGTGAGTGGCGCTGCGCATGGTCTGGACGGCCACGCCTTCCAGGTCGAGAGCCTGGAAGAAGACGATCACGCCCGCGGGAACGCGGAAGTAGGCCGATCCGTCCGGCTCCACGGGGACCGTCCCGAGCACGCACTTGCCCGGATCGTCGCGCGTGATGCCCATGGCCGGCAGGTTCATGGTAGGGTGCGTCTTCGGCGGGATGGCCACGATGCGGAGCGACTTGACCGCGCCTCGCTCGACTCCGCCGAGGCCCCGGTAGACGTCGACCAGCAGGAATCGCCCCTCGGGCGGCGCATCGGCCTCAGCCGGATCGGCCGGCGCGATGCGCGGGGGGACCGTCCGCGGGCGGAGAGGGATCGGATAGAAGGAGGAGATCTCCGGATCGCGGTGGATCAGCTCCATCTCGCCGCCGGCGTCGAAGAGGTAGATGCCCATCCCGGCCGCGGGGCGCTCCACCGAGTGCCACCGCGCCCACCCCAGCTCGCGCGGCGGGGAGAGCACGCCCTCCGGGCCCCAGGCCACGAGGTAGAGCTGCTCGGAGAGGGGCCACGGATTGGCGTAGTACGTCAAGGGCCAACCCTCGGCCTCGGGAAAGGGGACCTCGGGGGTGAGCCGGCGGATCGGCGCTTCGCCCTCGTCGCCGACGGCGGGATCGAGGAGGACGAGGCTGCCCTTCGTCTGCTGGTGGTGCCCGGACGCCGTGAAGACGATGCGGGAGGAGCCGGGGATCGCGCGCGGCTCGAAGGTGCAGTGGGGCGATCTCGTGAAGTTCGCGTAGACGATGCGGGAGTTGGAGCCGTCGGGCCGGATCGACCAGAGCCCCATGTACGGCATGTTGTCGCGGTCGACGTAGTCCCAGCGGGAGTAGAGGATCGTCCCGTCGGAGGCCACGCTGGGGGTCCACTCGAACATCTCGAAGGGGGAGATGGCGACGAGGCCGCTGCCGTCCGCGTCCATCGTGTGAAGAGTGTAGACCACGCAGGGCCGCTCGGGCCCTCCGCCGCAGCGGACGTAGATGTCGGGGAGGTCGCGGCGGAGGAGCGTCTCCCGCGCGCTCTCGGCGCCGCACTGGATGAACTGCCCCCTCCGCGTCGAGAGGAAGACGATGCGGCCGTCGGGCAGGTAGCGCCCGTCGAAGTCGTCGTACTTCCCGCGCGTCAGCCGGCGCAGGCCGGTGCCGTCGATGTCCATCTCGAACAGGTGGTAGAAGGCATCCTCGGGGACGTTGCTCTTGTCGAGCTTGTTCTGCTCCTGCGCGAGATGCGGGTAGTGCCGGCACCACGCGAAGAGCACCCTCTTGCCGTCCCAGGAGAGGTCGGGCCGCAGGAAGCTGCCGGGCTCGCTGAAGGCGCCGCTGATGCACTCGATCCGCGGCGCGCCGCTCTTCAGGCCCCGCAGGATGTAGAGCCCGCCGCCGGGGCGGGACCACCAGCCGATGTACTGGTCCGACATGTGATTGAAGCTGCCCGGAACGCGCTTGGCGAAGAGGATCGCGTCGAAGTCGAGGAGGGGATGCGCCAGCCTCGCCTCGCGGAGGATCCAGCGCGCCTCGATGTACTCGTCGCGGCCGATCGGAGCGTCCACGGCGGCGCTCGAGCGGGCCTCGAGAGCCCGGAGCCGGGCCTCGAGAGCACCGGCGTCGACGCCCGCGGAGCGGAGCTCGGCGAGGGCGCTGCGGCAGCCGCCCAGGATCTCCCGGGTGCGCGCGGGCCAGTCGATGGCGGGGGGCCCGGAGGCGCGGTGGGCGCGGGACCACTGCGACGCGCTCGACTGTTCCGCCGGGCGGAAGAGGGCCAGGTTGACGGCGCTCTCTCCCGGGCCGAAGACCTCCACCTCGTCGAGGTGGAGATAGCCGGTCTCCGGAAGGTGGACGCGGACGAACCTCGCGCGCAGTCCGTCCAGCGGGATGGCGAGGGGCCTGCCGTCCGGGGCGCCGAGAAACACCTCTCCGCCGTGGCGGTACACCTCGGTCCAGGTCCGGCCATCCGCGGAGAGCGACAGCACCAGCCGGCTCGCCCTCTCCGTCGCGCCGTCGCAGCGGTTCCAGATCACGATGCGGCCGATCTCCCGCTCTTCCCCGAGGTCGACCTGCCACCAGGGGCGCTCGTCGTGGTCGGTGTGAAACCCGTAGCCCCCGTCGCGGATTCCGTCGCAGCCGCCCGCGGCGTCCGCGGTCGTCGTGACCGGTCCTTGAGCGAGCGGAAGCCGCGAGCGGAGCTCCTCGCGGAGCAGCCAGTCCGCCTCCACCTGCCGCCGGAAGGCGTCGGCCTCGCTCGAGGGCGACGGCTCGGCGGCGGCCGGCGTCTCTCCCGCGGCGAGGAGCCAGAGGATGCACAGCGCTCGGTGTCTCACGTCGGACCTCCCGGAGAGGTTCTGCAGCGCGCCGGACGCGACTCGGTCCGGCCCGCGATCCAGGATGCCCGAGCCGCTCCGGCGATTCAACGGCGAGATCGCCGCGCAGC
>JAFGKN010000205.1 GCA_016928605.1 Planctomycetota bacterium
GGATGGAACGGAGCGCAGGCTGGATCTCCAGCCCGTCTCGGTCGTCATCGGCCGCAGCGCCGATTGCGAGGTCGTGATCGCCGATCCCCGGGCCTCGCGCCGCCACTGCCGCCTGAGCCTGACGCCGCAGGGAGCTCTGCTCGAGGATCTCGGCAGCGCTAACGGGACGATGCTCGGTGGAGAGCCCATCACGCGGAGCCTCCTCGAGCCGGGAGCAGAGTTCCGCATCGGCCACACGAGGATCACCTTCGATCCACCGCCGGCCGGATCGGCCTCCGTCGCTCCGGCCGGCGCGGAGCGCTCCGAAGACCTGCCGGCCGCGACATCGACTCCCGCCGGCATGACGCCAGCGGAGAGCGCCGCGTCCCCGCAGACCGCGGCGGACACCGCGCGCCGAGCAGAGCCCTCTCGAGCCGCTGCGGCGCCGAGCGCGCTGCTGAGATGCGCCGCCGGTCCGCGCCGCGGCGAGGTCGTCCAGATCGACAAGCCTGTCTTCACGATCGGACGGGCCGCGGACAACGATCTGCGCCTGCGAGATTCGCGGATCTCTTCTCATCACGCTCGCATCACCCGCGCGGGCCAGGACCTGGTCGTCGAGGACCTCGGGAGCAAGAACGGGATCCTCCTCGATGGCCAGAAGGTCGCGAGCGGGATCCTGGTCACAGGGGCGAGGCTCGCCCTGGGCCAGTTCGTCTTCGTCGCGAGCGTGCCGGGCACGCAGCCCCGGGCGCGAGCCGCCGTGGCCGGCGAGGAGCCGGAGGACGTGCACAGCGTGAGCGTCGACGCCGAGGAGTACTTCCGCGCAGACCGCGTCCAGCAGCCGCTCTTCGCGGCAGCCCTTCTGGTCATCGTCGTTCTCGTGACCTTCTTCTCGATCGACATCGCCCGCCGCCTTCTCATCCGGGCCGAGATCGATCCGCGCTCGAGCGAGAACCTGGTGGAGAACTGGTCCTTCGAGGCAGATCCTCCCGCCGCGGAGGAAGGGAGCGCCGGGCCGGAGCGCATCCCGGGCTGGGTGCCGATGCCGGGCGGGCGCGGGCGCCTGGAGCTGACGGCGCAGCAGGCCCAGTATCCCGGCTTGCGGGCGCTCAAGGTGACGCATTCCGGCGGGGAGGGCATGTGCGGCGCGGTGCACGAGAATCTCATCTCGGTGGGGCTGGCGAAGGAGGTCTCCCTCGAGGGATACGTGAGCAATGAAGGAGCGTTCTTCGCCGGCTTCCTCCTGGAGTGGCTGCAGGACACGGGCCGCGAGACGATGATCGTCGAGCGGCAGTTCTCCGAGTGCACACAGGGCGCCGACGCATCGCTCAATGTGTTCGAGAGGCTGCCGGTGCCGTCCAGCAGCAACTTCGCGCGGCTCTCGTGCATCGTGTACGGGCGCGGCGGCGCGGCCGTCTTCGACCGCGTTTCGCTCGCGGCGAGCCCGAGCGAGCCGGCGGAAGGATCCGCAAGGGGGCGCTCCCGCGACGTCTCGGTTTCCGTCAGCGCCGACGGGCGGAGCCTCGAGACCGTCCTGCTCCCCGGCGGGGACCTGGAGGTGCGCAGCGGCGAGCGCCGGATCTTCTCGAGCGTCTGGGCCGGCCTCGATCCGGGGAGGGATCCGGACTTCCTCGGCCCGCGGTTGATCCCGGCAGTGGTCGAGAGCGCGGATCGGGGAGCGCACCGGCTGCAGACCTCGGTGCCCGACGTGGTCGAGGAGCGCTGGTCCAGCGTCCAGGCCGACCTCTACGCGAGCGGCGCCGAGCTGGTCGTCGAATGGCGCGCGCTGCAGGGCGCTGCGCCGGGTGCCGCCCCGTCTCTGGTCGCGTACTTCCAGACGGCGCGCTCCGACCTGCCCGTCATGATCCACTCCGCGGAAGGAGGCCTGCTGGAGACGGTGCTGGGGGAGGTCGACGAGCCGGATGTCGAGGAGGTCGTGCTGGGGACGAGCCAGGAGCGGATCTCGATCCTCTTCGCGCCGCCGGCCGATCTGCGCGCCGAGCCGCACGGCATCCTCCAGGGCAGCGCGCTCCTCGTGGCCGCGGCTCCCGGCCCGGAGCTGAGCGTCCGGTGGGTCCCCGGCGCCCGGCGCGAGCGCCAGGCGGCGAGACGGATGGTGCGCGAGGCGGTGGAGCAGTATCAGGAGGGGCGGGTCGGCGAGGCGCGCGCGACGCTGGCGGCGCTCGAGAAGCTCTACCCGTCCCAGGAGAGCGAGATCGCGCAGGCCCAGGCTCTCCTGACGGAGTGGCGGCAGGAGGCGCGGCGGCTCATCGATGGCTTCGCTCAGACGTCCGAGGAGCTGAAGAGGAGCCCCTCGCCCGTCATCTTCGAGACGCTGCTCTCGAGGGCCGAGCAGCTTCTCGAGAAGTACCGGCAGACGGCGGAAGCCGCGGAGCTCCAGAAGAGGCTCGACGACCTGAAAGCGTTCTGGGAGTCGCTCGGCGCGGACCGCACTCTCGCGTCGAGCTCCGATCTCCTCGAGAAGGCGAGGACGCATCATCAAGCGGCCCAGTACGGGCTGGCCGAGCTCTACCTGCGCATCATCCTGGAGAGAGGAGCCGAGGATGCGCTGGCGGAGCAGTGCCGGAGGCGGCTCGAGAGCATCGAGAAGGCGAGAGAGACGACCGCTACGAGGATCCAGCTGCGTCGATGAGCCGAGGCGGATGAACCATGTTGTTTGAACGACGAGCGATCGCTTTCGACCTGGGCGCCCATTCGATCAAGGTCGTCCAGGTCGCGGTTGCCGGCGCGAGGGCGAGCCTCGCGCGCTCCCTTGTCCTGCCGCGCTCGCAGGCGGCGGTGGAGCGCGTCGATCCCTCCGACCCGGTCGCGCTCGCTGACTGGCTGCGCGAGGAGCTGGCCGCGGCGGGATGGAAGGCGCGCAGCGGAGTGCTGGCCATCGACGGAGCGGAGTCCATCATCCGCTACACCCACATGCCTTCCATGGCGGAGGCGCGCCTCAAGACCGTCATGCAGTACGAGGTGGAGTCCGTCGCCGATCGGATGGGAGAGGCGCTGGCGAGCGACTACGCGGCGCTTCCCGTGCGGCGGGAGTCCGACGGGGAGCAGACGATCATCATCGGCCTGGCGAAGGAGGCCTCGCTCGCCCGCCGGCTGGAGGGCCTCGAGGCGGCGGGCATCCGGATCTCGGCCGCCCTGCCCGCGCCGCTCGCCCTGTACACGGCGTGGGATCTCTACGCCGCCAAGGAGGATCCCGACTCGCCTCACGACGACCTGGTGCTGGCGGTCGACATCGGCGCCCGCAGCCTGAACGTGGCGCTGATCCTCAACAGCCGGTTTCTCTTCGCGCGGAGCAGCAACTTCGGCGGCCACGACTTCACGGAAGCGCTCGCCGCCGCCCGCGGCATCCCCCTCGAGGAGGCTGAGGCCCTCAAGGTCTCGGCCGGCGGCCTCGACGACCTGATCATCGGCGTGGACAAACGGACCGTCCAGCCACTCCGCGGCGCCGCCGGCCAGCTCCTCGGCATGCTGCAGTCGTCGCTCCGCTTCTCGGCCGGCCAGACGGGCGTCTCGCTGCCGCCGCTCACGCGGCTGTGGCTGACGGGAGGAGGGGCGCGCCTGCGGGGACTGCCGGAGTATCTGGGCGCGGCGCTGGGCGACAAGAGGGTCGACGTGTTCGACGCCGCCTCGAGCCGCAGCGGTCCCGACGCGGGGGGAGGCGCGACCGCCGGAGGCGACAGCGTCAGCCTCGGCGTCCCGATCGGCCTGGCGGTCCTCGGCCTCCGCATGGATGCCGGCGACGAGTCGGTCGTCGCCCTGAACGTCCTTCCGGCGAAGTACAAGGCGCGCCGCGTTTTCCGGGAGCGGACGATCTTCCTCTACGCGTCGGCGGCTCTGATCGTCCTGCTCCTCGGCGCGCAGCTCTTCCGCCACATCGTCGTCCGCGTCGATGCCGCGAGCATCGCCTCCAAGCTGCAGTCGGCGAAGAGGGCTCTCGAGCTGCGGCAGGAGGAGAAGTCCCGCGCCGTGGCCCGCAGCTCGCAGACTCAGGCCCGCATCAACCGTCTCTTGCACGAGGCCGAGGTGAACGCTTTCCAGGCGTTCGTTCTGGCATTCCTCGGCGAGGTGCTCCGCCCCGAGATCCAGCTCCAGCTCGTCCACCTCGACGCCGCGCCGCGCGGCGAGGCGGGCGGATTCGATTACTCGCTGATCATCGAGGGGCGCGTGAACGACGAGAAGCGCAAGGGGCTCGACTGGATCCTCGAGCTCCAGGATCTACTCGCCAAGGAAGAGCGCATCCAGGACGTGCAGGTGCTGCAAAGCCGGCGCGAAGGTCCGTGGTACGTCTTCCGGCTCTCCGTCCGGCCCAACGCGATGAGGATCTGAATCGGAACATGCTCAAGCGGTTCTGGATCAACAATCAGAGGTTCGTGCTCATCGTGGGATGTGCGCTCGTGCTGTTTCTCGTCTCCAACTACATGATCTCGCGCCTGGGACGCGGCGCGGATGCCTCGTACACGTTCTGCCGCAAGCTCCAGAAGGAGATCGCTCTCCTGCATCGCGAGCTCAAGCAGACCTACGCGGCTGAGGTGAGCAAGGTCGACGCCTACGACGCGAACGAGGCCGCGATCCGGAGTGACCTCTGCCTGCAGGCCGATCCGGAGATCAAGCCCTCGAAGACTCTGATGCTCGAGTTCAGCAAGGAGATCGAGTCGGTCTGGGCTTCGGTGGGTCGGGAGGCGAGCCGGCGGGGGGTCAAGCTGCCCGAGAAGTTGACGGCGGACGACTTCGGAATCGACCCGGGCGATGGCCCGCGAGAGTACCAGACATACTCCTCCTACCTGCGGATCGTCGAGCAGGCGCTCGGGACGCTCGTGGAGGCGGGCGCGACGTACATCGGACCGGTGGAGCTCATCCCGCCGGAGCGAGCCGAGGCCACGCGCGTTCAGGGGAGCGAGGATCACTACTGTCTCTACCGCGGCGTGGGCTTCGCCGTGCAGGGGACGTATGCGTCCTTCATCCGGGTCCTCGAGATGTGCCAGGAGCCCAGGCGGTTTCTCCAGGTGAGAGTGCGCAATCTCAAGGCCGTCCGGTCGAGCTCGGGAGACCCCGGAGAGCTGCGCGGTCAGGTGGAGTTCTACGGGATCCGTCTCGAGCCGCTCGAGCGGTCTCTGGCGATGCCGGCCGAGGATGCCGGATCCTCGGAGCCGCTCCCCGGCGGGGGCAGGAGGTGAGCGCGATGAGGCTGAACCGCGAGAAGGTCGTCACGATCCTGGCCGCCATCATGTTCCTGCCGGGCATCTACCAGGTGGTGGTGGGAGTGGTCACTCCCCGCCCCGACATCCGGCTCCAGGACATCTCGCTGGAGGCAAGCCGCCCCGAGGTCGCCAGCCCGCGCTACCGCCGGTACGCGTCGGAGGGCTTGCCGAAGCGGAATCCGTTCAGCGTCTCGGAGGGCTGGCGCCGCCTCGACAGCCTCCCGCTCGATCCCCCCCCCGCGGCGGCCCTCGGCTGGCTGGTCCCGCTGCCCTCCCGCCTCTCGCGGCCCGACGACGCCGGGCTGCGTTACATCGAGATCGCTCCCGCCGCGGCGGACTCCGCCGGCGAGCGAGGAGCGCCGGGAGGTGCGCGATGACGGCGCTCGCGCAGCGGAGCTTCCGGTGGTTGGGGCCGGTCCTGCTGGCGGCGGCGAGCGCTTCGGCCGCGCAGGAAGAAGGTATCCCGCAGGAGGAGTGGACCGAGATCCGCAGGCAGGACACGGTGATCCTCACGGGGGGGAGGAGGCCGATCGAGGGGATCCTACTCACGCCCGGCGAGTCGGCGGAGGATCTGCTGCGGATGGACTCCATCGAGATCGAGAAGCCCGGGAGGATCCGGCTGCGCCTGAGCACCGCGGATATCGAGAAGCCCGGAGGGCTCATCCTGCGCCAGTCGGCGGAGAAGGTCTACGAGAACCTGCGGGAGCGCTGGCTCGTCAAGATCGTCGACGACCGCGGCCGCCGGGCGCGCGCGGAGCTCGCGATGGCGAGGTGGTGCTATTACCCGCATCGCGATCTCGACGGGAATCCTCCGGCGGCGGACAAGGCCATCGATCACTTCGAGAACGCCGTCTTCCTCGATCCATCGCTCGCCGAGGCCTATCCATACCTCATCGCTCTGTTCAGCCTGCAGGGTCCGGCGGACTCGGCGCCGCTCGAGGCGGTCAACCGGGAGGTCGAGGTCTACATGCTCGCCCGGAGCGCGGGATACGTCCATCCGGCGATGGACTACAGGCTCGGCCTGCTGCTGGTGCGCCGGCTCGATCTCGCCGATGCGGCGGCGCCCCGCTTCGAGGCGGTCCTCGCGGATGAAAGGTCCACTCCCGGGCAGCGGCGGCAGGCGCGGAACCTCCTCGGGGAGATCTATCTCGCGGCGGGAGAGCACGAGAAGGCCCTGGCCCTCTACGCGGCGCAGACGCCGGGAGCCGAGGGTGAGAGCGCGGATTTCGAGTCGATCTACCAGGAGGGGCGGATCCGGATGCGGATGGGAGATGCCGCCAGCCGCGAGCAGGCGCGCGCACTCTTCGCCCGCGCGCTCGCGCTCCAGCCGGACTTCGCCGAGGTCCTCCTCGATCTGGCGGCTATCGAGCAGGTCGAGGGCGATCTCTCCGCGGCCGCGAAGCGGCTCGATGCGTTTCTCGCGAAGCGCCCCGGCGACGTCGAGGCTCTCGTCGAGAGCGCGCTCATCCTGGCCCTGCAGGGGAAACCGGCCGCAGCGCGGCGGATCCTCGACGCGGTCGTGGCGCAGGCCCCCGCGGACTCGACCGCCAGAGCCCATCTGGCGCTGGGCTTCCTGAAGGATCTCCAGGGGGATCTCGACGGCGCGCGGCTCTCGTACCAGGAAGCTGTGAAGCTCGATCCCGGCGGCGTATCGGCTCGCCTCCTCGAGGCGGCGGTCCTCGTGAGGATGAAGTCCTGGGATGCGGCGCGCCGGGCGATCCAGTCGATCCGCGCGGATTTCTCAGCCAGCCGGGAGGTGTTCGCGGCCTGCTGCCGGCTCCTCGGAGCCCTCGAGCTGGGCGAGGGGAAGAAGGAGAGGGCGGAGGAGTGGATCGAGTACGCCGTGACCGTCCATGCGCGCGATCCAGCCCTGCTGGAGTGGGCGGGCCTCACCTTCCTGTCGCTCGGCAAGCTCGACCGGGCGGCGAGTCTTCTCGAGTCGGTGAGCAAGGAGTCGCCGGGCCGGCCGGCGACGATCAACGGCCTGGGCTATCTGCACTACCAGCGAGGCGACATCGACGAGGCGGGGAAGCTCTTCGCCGAGGCCGAGAAGATCCTCAAGCGGGTGCCGCGCGGGCAGCGCCACGGCGCCTCCGGCCTCCACCTGGCCTACAGCCAGGCGTCGATGGAGCAGATCCGCGACCTCAAGGACCTCGAGGTCTGGATCGATGAGTTCGAAGGCGCGGATGGACCGGAGATCGACGGCTGGGAGAAGGTCGACCGCTTCGGCGTCGAAGTGGTGAGAGAGAAGGAGCGCGCCGTGTTCCGCGGGGTGCAGAAAACCGCTGCGGACGGCGAGACGGCGCTGGTCCTCATGAGGCGCATCGAGGCGCGGCGCTTCGATCGCGCCAGCCTGAGGCTCCGGATCGCGGAGGGCAGAGCGCGGCCCTCCCTGCGGCTGGAGACGTCGGCCGATGCGAGCCGGCCGTCGGCGGGCCTGATGGTGTACCGCGACCTCGACGGCCTCGTGAAGGTCCAGCTCAAGACCGCGACGACGAGCTGGCAGGAGCCCGAGGTGACGGCGGAGGGGGAGGATGAGACCGACGGGACGCCGACGCGGCGGCTGCAGACCCGGGCGGTCTACGGCGGCGGCGTCCCGTGGCCGGAGGATTCGCAGTTTCACACGATGGAGATCCGCAGGGCGAGCGATCCCGCCGCGCGGGCGCGCTCGTCCGTCTTCGATGTCCTCTTCGACGGTCTGCCCGTCGCGAAGCACATCACCGTGGCCGGGCTCGCCGGCCCGGAGTACGAGGTGAACATCACCGGGAGCACCGATGCGCTGGGCAATGCTTACACCCTCGAGGTGGAGAACTTCAAGGTCTTCCGCGATGCGCGGAGCCGCTGACGCCGCGGTCCGGGCGCCGACC
>JAFGKN010000206.1 GCA_016928605.1 Planctomycetota bacterium
CGAGGAGCACCCCGGAGTGCGCGGCGAGGATGCCTTCACGCTGGGGGTGAATGCCATCGCCTACGCCATCGCCTACTATCCCCTCGGGCAGTTCTACGCCCGCTGGGGGCTGTCGGAGCTGGAGGATCCGGCCGCGGACCGGGGCGACTTCGTCTTCGCCCAGGTGCGCCATGGCGGACACCATGATCCCAATCCTACGGCCTTCGCCTCGCTTCTGGCCCTCGCCATGAAGGAGACGACCATCGGCGCGAAGCTGCGGCGCAAGGTCGTCGCACTGTCCGATCCCGAGCTCTCGGGATACCCGTTCCTCTACGTGACCGGCCACGGTGACTTCCGGCTGTCGCTCGATGAGAGGAACGCCCTGCGCCGCTTCATCCTCTCCGGAGGCTTTCTGCTGGCCGACAGCTGCTGCGGCAACCTCGGCTTCGACATCGCCTTTCGCCGCGAGATCTCCGCCGCGCTGCCCGAAGCCGAGCTGCGCGCGCTCGCCGCGGATCATCCCCTCCTGTCGAGCTTCTACGAGATCGGAGCCGTCCAGTACACGACCGCGGTCCGGGCCTCGTTCCCGGAGCTCGAGGCGGCCTTTCTGGAGGGCATCGAGGTGGACGGCGCGCTGAGAGTCCTCTACAGCCGCTTCGACCTGGGCAACGGCTGGGAGGGCGAGGACCATCCCTTCGCTCTCGGCTACGCGAGGGATGACGCCTGCCGCATCGCGGTGAACGCCATCGTCTACGCTCTGACCCACTAGCCCGGAGGAGAGACGACGCCGATCATGGACGAGCTCGTCGTGCTGAGCGGATCGCAGAAGGGGAACCGGTTTCCTCTCGATCTCGATCGCTGGAAGGTGAGCGAGCTGATCGTGGGCCGCAGCAAGGCGAGCCACATCCTGCTCGTCGACACCAAGGTCTCCAAGCAGCACTGCCGGCTGTACCGCGAGGGCGGACGCTGGTTCATCGAGGACCTCGGCAGCCGCAACGGCCTGTTTCTCAACGGAGAGCGCATCGAGCGAGAGGCCCTCTCCCCCGACGACGAGATCCGCATCGGCAACTTCGTGCTCCGCTTCGCCGGCGGCGGAGCGTCCTCCCCGGAAGGCGCCGGCGCGCAGCCGACTGCGGCCCGGCAGACCTCGCGCGTCAGCCGCGTCTCGATGGCTCTTTCGTCCGCCCCCTCGGCCGCGGACGATACGGCCGCCCTCCACCCGGTGACCGAGGCGCTGGACGGCGGAGCCGGCTCGAGCGAGGAGGTCCGCGCGATGGTCGCCGCCGTGCACGAGGCGCGGGAGAGAGTGCGGCGTGAGATCGCCAAGGTGGTGGTGGGGCAGGAGGGCGTCATCCGGGAGGTGCTCATCGGGCTGCTCGCCTGCGGGCATTGCCTGCTCGAGGGAGTGCCGGGCCTCGCGAAGACGCTGCTCGTGAGCACGCTCGCGGAGGTGCTCGACCTCGATTTCAAGCGCATCCAGTTCACGCCGGATCTGATGCCGTCGGACATCACGGGGACGGAGGTCCTCGAGGAGGAGCCCGGCACGCGGAAGCGCATCTACAAGTTCATCCAGGGGCCGATCTTCACCAACATCCTGCTCGCCGACGAGATCAACCGTACGCCTCCCAAGACGCAGGCCGCGCTGCTGGAGGCGATGCAGGAGTTCAAGGTGACGGCCGCCGGCACGACCTACTCGCTGACGCCGCCCTTCTACGTGCTGGCCACGCAGAATCCCCTCGAGCAGGAGGGCACCTACCCGCTGCCGGAGGCTCAGCTGGACCGCTTCATGCTGAAGATCCGCGTCGACTATCCCTCGCGCGACGAGGAGATCGAGATCCTCCGCGCCACGACCACGGGCAGCGAGCAGGAGCCGGACACCGTGCTGTCCGCCGGGCAGATCCTCAAGCTCCAGAAGCTGACGCGGAAGCTCCCCGTCTCGGACTACATCCTCGGCTACGCCACCGACCTGGCCCGCGCGACGCGGCCGGCGGGCGGCGAGGCGCCGGAGTTCATACGCAAGTACGTCTCGTGGGGAGCGGGGCCGCGCGCGGCGCAGTACCTGACGCTGGGCGCAAAGGCGGGCGCTCTGCTCGATGGGCGCGTGAACGTGACGGCGGCGGATGTGCGCAGCGTGGCGCCGTCGGTGCTGCGCCACCGCATCGGCCTCAACTTCCACGCCGCCTCGGACGGCAGGTCGTCCGACGAGCTGATCCAGCAGCTTCTCGATGTGCTCCCCGAGCCGCGGCTGTCGACGCGGAGGAGCCGGTCGTGAAGCGGGCGGCCGGCGAGCTGCTGCGGCCGGAGGACATCCAGGGAGTCCAGAACCTCTCCCTCATCGCGCGCACCATCGTCGATGGCAGGATCGTCGGGCTCCATCGCAGCCATCTTCACGGCTTCAGCATGGAGTTCGCCGAGTATCGCGAGTACTCGCCGGGCGATGACCTCCGCCACTTCGACTGGAAGGCGTACGGCCGCTCCGACCGGAGATTCATCAAGAAGTTTCACAGCGAGACCGACGCCCGCTGCCTGATGCTCGTCGACGCCAGCGCCTCGATGGGCTACGGCGAGCGATGCACCAAGCTGCGCTACGCGTCTTGCCTGGCCGCGGCTCTGGGCCACGTGCTCGTCCGCCAGCAGGACTCCGTCGGCCTCGCCATCCTCGGCGATGGCATCCGACGGCACATCGCCCCCGCATCGGGCACGGCGCACCTGCGCGGCCTGTACCAGGTGCTCGAGGAGGCGGCTCCGCAGGGCGTGACATCTCTCGCGCGGCCGCTCCACGATCTGGCGGAGACACTGCCGCGGCGCGGCCTCGTCATGCTCTTCTCCGATCTCTATGACGATGAGGCCGAGCTGGTCGAAGCCATCGGGCATTTTCGCTTTCGGGGCCACGAGGTGGTCGTCTTCCACCTGCTCCATCCTCTGGAGATCGACTTCGACTTCGACCGGCTGCACGATTTCATCGACCTCGAGACGGGGCGGAAGCTGGAAGTGCACGGGCCGAGCTTCCGCGATGAGTACCGCGCGCGCGTCGCCGCCTGGATCGAGGTTCTCCGCCGCGAGATCGGCGCGAGCCGCGCGGATTACGTCCAGGTCGACATCCGCCGGCCCTTCAGCCTCGTCCTGGCCGATTTTCTCCACCAGCGTCTCGCATCGAGGGCGCGGCCATGACGACGCCGGAGGGAGCGCAGGGCGGCCGGCGGCTCGCATCGAGGGCGCGGCCATGATGGTCCTCCTCGGAGTGCCGCGCGACCGGGGCGCCGCATCGAGGGCGCGGCCATGACGTTTCTCGATGGAGCATTTCTCGCGGGTCTGCTCGCCGCCGGCATCCCCGTCATCATCCACCTGCTCCACCGCCGCAAGGCGCAGCCGATCCGATTCCCGACCCTCCGCTTCCTCGAGGAGGCGCACGTGCGCACGGCGCGGCGGACGCGGCTGACCGAGATCCTCATCCTGGCGCTTCGCACGGCGGCGATCGCGCTGCTCGCACTCGCCCTCGCCCGGCCTGTTCTCCACGACGCGGCGGCCGGCTCGGCGGGCGTGAGCCGCGTGGTGGTGGTCGACAACTCGATGAGCATGAGCATCCGGTCGGGGCCGGCGACCGCGCTCGAGCGCGCGAAGCTCGCGGCCATCCGCATCGTGCGCGATCTGGCTCCCGCCGATCGGGGCGCGGTCCTTCCCCTTCACCATCCGAGCAGCGGCGCGTTCGCGCTCACGGAGAGCAAGGGACGCCTCGAGAGCATCCTCTCGGAGATCACCGCGACGCATCGCTCCACGCCTCTCGTCGAGCGCATCGAGGACGCCTTGCGGCTCGTCGCCGGAGAGACGAGCCCGGTGAAGCAGGTCCTCGTATTCACGGACCTCCAGGCGTCGGCCTTCGGCGGGACGACAGCGCCTCTCGATTGGCCGGAGGACGTGCAGCTTCTCTTCTTCCGCCCGCGGGCGGCGCCGGTCTTCAACGCCGCCTTCGGCGCGCTGGACGTCGAGTCCTTCGGGAGGGACCGGCCGCGGGTGACGGCGAGGATCCGGGGGCTCGGCGCCGGCAGCGGCTCGCTGCGCATCCGCCTGCTGCTGGACGGAAGCCCGTCGCAGGAGCGGTCGATGCGGCTGGCGGCCGGCGCGGAGAGGAGCATCGCGCTGGACCTCGAAGGGCTCTCCTCCGGGCTGCACCGCGCGCGGCTCGAGATCCTCGGCGATGCCCTTGCGGAGGATGACGCCATCGATACCGCCGTGGCGGCGGGAGAGGTGCTGCGGGTGCTCGTGGCGCGCGACGAGGACCTGGCGCGCGGCACCCGCGACCCTGCCTTCTACGCGGCGAGGGCGCTGCGCCCCCGCGCCGGGGCGAGGCGATCCATCGAGGTGGACGCCGCCTTCACGAGGAGCCTCTCGGAGCGCGACCTCTCCGGCTATCACGTCATCTTCCTGCTCGAGCCGCGCTCGCTGCCGCGTGCCGCGGGCCAGGCGCTCGCGGAGTTCGTAGAGCAGGGCGGAGGGCTCTTCATCACCGCCTCGCCGGTGGGGATCGATCCGCTCTTCGCGGAGCTGCGCCTGGGAGCGCGGCCGATCGCGCCGGCGCGGCTCGAGGCGCGCATCGACGCGCGCTCATCGCCGATCCATCTCGCGGAGCTTCTCCCGGAGCATCCGCTCTGGGCTCCCCTTCTGAACGCATCGCCGCCGCTGAGGCCCGAGGTGCCTCAGCTCACCTGGCATCGACTGGCGACGGCGGCGGAGGATGCCGAGGTGCTGTCGAGCTTCTCGACGCGCCATCCGGCCTTCATCTCGCGCGTCGAGGGCCGCGGCCGCATCCTGCTCTTCACGGCATCCTTCTCCGACTCGGGGTCCAACCTCCCGCTGCGGTTCCTGTTCGCTCCGCTCGTCGACTCCATCGCGAGGTATCTCGCCGCGAGCCGCTACC
>JAFGKN010000207.1 GCA_016928605.1 Planctomycetota bacterium
ATCTATTCCCCCCGACCGCTCGGCGAGCGACGGAAGCGGCCCTGCGGGGGCCTCAAGCGCATCGCTCCGGCGCTCGGAGGCCAGGGGCCGCCGGTCGGCCGCCTCGGCTCGCCGGAGGGCAAAGGCCCGCCCCAGTGCACCGCTGCAGTCGAGCGCGCCAGGTCGGAGCGGGATTTCCTTTCTCACCGCCACCGGAGAACCGAGAGCAAACGAATGGCCAACAGCGCTTCCGCCAACAAACGGATCCGCCAGAACGAGACGCATCGCCTGCGGAACAAGAGCGTCGTGAGCGAGATCAAGACCCTGACCAAGAAGTTCGTGGCCTCGGTGGAGAAGGGGGAGGCCGAAGCTGCGAGGGCGCTCTACCCGGTGGTCATCTCCAAGATGGACAGGGCGGGACGGCGCTGCATCTACCACCGCAACACCGTCGCGCGCAAGAAATCGGCTCTGACCCGGCTCCTCAACACCCTCGGATCGTAGCCCCGGCCCGAGTGCCTCGCGGCCGGGCCCTCACCTTCGGCTCCGGGTGAAGTCGGGCAGCCGCACGATCTCCCCGCCCTGCAGCGCCGACTGGTGCGCGCAGAGCCCGACGCAGGTCCAGTTGGCGGACTGCACGGCGTTCGGGAAGGGATCGCGGTCCTCGGCGAGCGCGGACACGAATTCGTGGACGAGGTGAGGATGCGAGCCTCCGTGTCCGGCTCCCTGCGTGAACGAGAGGTGCTGCTTCTCGTCGAGGTCGTAGACCCCCTTGGTCGTGAAGGGCCGCAGCGGCTCGGGAAGCCGGTGGGCGAAGTCGGGGACCTCGACCCTCTGGGGAATCTCGGGCTCGGGCTTCTTCGCCGTGTGAATCACCGGCTCCTCGCCCTCGACGAGAGGCCACTCGAAGGCCTTCTTCGAGCCGTAGACATCGATGCTCTCGCGATACTGCCTCGCCGTGTCGAAGAGCGAGCGATAGATGCGGGCCGTCAGATCGCTGTCCGCGAGCTTGACGAGGCAGGTCTCGACCGCGAAGGGAGAGCCGTAGTTCCCGATGAGCTCCTCGCGGATCGTCCCCGATCCGAAGCACGAGACGTACTCCGCCTCGGCTCTCGTCAGCGCCAGGCAGGGCCCCACGCAGTGCGTGGCATAGTGCATCGGCGGCAGCCCCGGCCAGTAGTCCGGCCATCCGTCCATGTCCTGCTGGTGGCTCGCCTGGAGGAACTGGATCTTGCCCAGGTCGCCCTTCTCGTACATCTCCTTGATGAAGAGAAACTCCCTGGAGTAGACGACGGTCTCGGCCATCATGTACTTGAGCCCGGTCTCCGCGACGAGGTCGACGATCTGCCCGCACTCCTCGATGGTCGTGGCCATGGGAACGGTGGACATCACGTGCTTGCCGGCCTTCAAGGCGGCGATGGCCATCGGCGCGTGGTCGGGGATGGGGGTGTTGATGTGGACGAAGTCCACCTTCGGGTCGGCCAGCACGTCCTCGAACCGGGTGTACCGCTTCTCCACGCTGAAGGCGTCGCCGATCTCGTTCAGCTTCGCCGCGGTGCGCTGGCAGATGGCGTACATGTGGGCCAGAGGATGCCTCTGGTACAGCGGTATGAACTCAGCGCCGAATCCAAGCCCGATGATGGCCGCATTGACCTTCTTCGCGCTCATCAAGTCGTCCTCCTTCGACGTCGTGGCCTTCGTCCCCGGGCCGCAGCATCGAGACGCCTCCGCGCGCGAGCACGCGTCCGTCCCTGCGGCCGGCTCCCGGGTGGCCGGCCGCGGGCATTGTAGCCGCGACGGCCGGATGGGACACCCCCTGCGCGCCGGAGCCGAGACGGGTGCATCCGCCGCGAGCGCGCTGGGGCCCAGCAGGGCGAGCTCGCAGGCGCCGGCCCGGCCGCATGGAGGGCGAGGCGTTTCTCTTTCAGCCGAAGCTCCACGAGGGCGAGCTCGCAGGCGCCCGCCCGGCCGCGGTCTCGAGGCCCGCGGCCTCCACATCCACAGGGCGCGCAGTCTCGAGCGCGCGCCACCGGCGCGGCGCAGAACGGGCGGCATGCGGTCGAAAAAACGGCACAAGGCGGTGGCGCTTCGCGCATGGAAACCATACAATCCCGTAGAGTTTTGGCGAAAACAGCCCGCGAAAACGTTCCGCAAATCGATTCACAGATGAGGTTTACAGCACAAGAGGAGTACGGCCTTCGCTGCATCCTGCACCTGGCGCGAGCCGGTTGCTACCCGGGCAGCCCGGAGGCCGACCGGGACGGCGGGTCGGGCCCGCCCGGCGGCGAGGCGCCCTGGCGGACCGTCAGCGAGATCGCCGAGAGCGAGGGGCTGACCGAGCAGTACACGGGCAAGCTGTTCCGTGTCCTCGCGCGCTCGCGCCTCGTGGAGAGCGTCCGGGGCCGCCACGGAGGCTACCGGATGACGCGGCCGCCCTGTGAGATCGCGCTGGCCGAAGCGCTCGCCGCTCTCGGCGGCAGGCTCTACGAGCCCAGCCATTGCGACCGCTACCGGGGGCACCTGGCTCGCTGTGCCCACTCGAAGGACTGCTCCGTCCGCCTCGTCTGGAGGGGCATCCAGAGCATGGTGGATCGCGTGCTCGCCGGCATCCAGCTCTCCGACCTCCTCTGCGACCGCAACGACGTGAAGCGATGGATGGCGAGCCATGTAGACGCCGTGATCCGAACCACGGCGCAGCCGGTGAGAGGCATCGAGCAGCCCGCGGGCGGGCTGGTACAGATCGAGACCGCGGCGCCCGGCGATCCGGGCGGTCCCCTCGCTTCCCCGCACACTGGCTCCTGATCCCGGAGAACGTCCTATGCCTTCCTCCAACGAATCGATCCGCGAGCTCGCCGACCGGGACTACAAGTACGGCTTCGTGTCGAACATCGAGGCTGACACGGTCCCGAAGGGCCTCGACGAGAACATCATCCGCATGATCTCGGCTCGCAAGCAGGAGCCCGAGTTCCTTCTCGAGTGGCGGCTCAAGTCCTACCGCCACTGGCTCACGATGAAGGAGCCGCGGTGGCCCAACATCAAGTACGCCGACATCGACTATCAGGATCTCATCTACTACGCGGCGCCCAAGCCGACGAAGCAGCTGCAGGGCCTCGACGAAGTGGATCCGGAGCTGCTCCGGACCTTCGAGAAGCTCGGCATCTCCCTCGAGGAGCAGAAGCGCCTCGCGGGCGTGGCCGTGGACGCCGTGTTCGACAGCGTCTCGGTGGCCACGACCTTCAAGGTGAAGCTCGCCGAGCTGGGCATCATCTTCTGCTCCTTCTCGGAGGCGGTGAGAAGCCATCCGGACCTCGTGAGAAAGCACCTCGGCACGGTCGTCCCCCCCGCCGACAACTTCTTCGCGGCCCTCAACTCCGCCGTCTTCAGCGACGGCTCGTTCTGCTACATCCCCGAGGGCGTGCGCTGCCCGATGGAGCTGTCGACCTACTTCCGCATCAACGCGCAGAACACCGGACAGTTCGAGAGGACGTTGATCGTGGCGGAGAAGGGAAGCTATGTCAGCTACCTCGAGGGCTGCACCGCGCCCATGCGCGACGAGAACCAGCTCCATGCGGCGGTCGTCGAGCTGATCGCAATGGAGAGCGCCGAGATCAAGTACTCCACGGTCCAGAACTGGTACCCCGGCGACAAGGAGGGGAAAGGCGGAATCTACAACTTCGTGACCAAGAGGGGGGCCTGCCGCGGCGCCCGCTCGAAGATCTCCTGGACGCAGGTGGAGACCGGATCGGCGATCACCTGGAAGTATCCGAGCTGCATCCTGCAGGGAGACGACTCCACCGGCGAGTTCTACTCCGTGGCGTTGACCAACAACCGCCAGCAGGCGGACACCGGCACCAAGATGGTCCACATCGGGAAGAACACGCGGAGCACCATCGTCTCGAAGGGCATCTCCGCGGGCCGCAGCCAGAACTCCTATCGCGGGCTCGTGCGCATCCAGAAGGGCGCCGAGGGGGCCCGCAACTTCTCGCAGTGCGACTCGATGCTCATCGGGGAAGAGTGCGGCGCCCACACCTTTCCCTACCTCGAGGTCAAGAACCCCTCCGCCGTGGTGGAGCACGAAGCCTCCACGTCGAAGATCGGCGAAGACCAGATCTTCTACTGCCGCCAGCGGGGCATCTCGACCGAAGATGCGGTCTCCATGATCGTCAACGGATTCTGCAAGGAGGTGTTCCGCGAGCTCCCCATGGAGTTCGCGGTGGAAGCGCAGAAACTCCTGAGCGTCAGCCTTGAGGGAAGCGTCGGATAGGTCGGCCGGAGAGGATCGGCCGAGCCTGAACGAGAGAGACAGCAGTCGCTGAGCCGCCGGCAACCGCCCGCGGCGCAAACAACGATCGGAACCATCCATGAAGCCCATTCTCGAAATCAAGGACCTCCACGCGAAAGTGGAGGATGCGGAGATCCTCAGGGGCATCGACCTGATCGTCCATCCGGGCGAGGTACATGCCATCATGGGGCCCAACGGCTCAGGAAAGAGCACTCTGGCCAACGTGCTGGCGGGCCACGACGCCTACGAGGTCACGCGAGGCGAGATCTGTTTCGACGGGAAGGATTTCCTCGAGATGGAGCCCGAGGAGCGCGCGTGCGAGGGGCTCTTCCTCGCCTTCCAGTATCCCGTCGAGATCCCCGGCGTGAGCAACACGTACTTCCTGCGCGCAGCCCTCAACGCGAGGAGGAAGCACCACGGCGAGCGCGAGATCGATGCGATCGACTTCCTCTCCCTCGTGAAGGAGAAGGTGAAGCTCGTCAAGATGAAGGATGGCCTTCTCCAGCGCGCGGTCAACGAAGGGTTCTCGGGAGGCGAAAAGAAGCGCAACGAGATCTTCCAGATGGCGGTCCTCGAGCCGCGCCTGGCGGTCCTCGACGAGACCGACTCCGGCCTCGACATCGACGCTCTCAAGATCGTCGCCGAGGGAGTCAACTCGCTGCGGAGCCCCGACCGGGCCTTCGTCGTCGTCACTCATTACCAGCGCCTGCTGAACTACATCATCCCCGATCGAGTGCACGTGCTCTTTCGCGGAAGGATCATCCGGTCCGGCGGCCGCGAGCTGGCTCACGAGCTCGAGGAAAAGGGATACGCCTGGATCGAGGAGGAGGCCGTCGGCTCGGCGTGACACCGCCGAACAGCCCCTTAGTGCCGAGAGACAATGTTCATGACACAGCTCAAGGAAGAGACGGACATCTTCGTGACGAGATACACCTCCCTCGAGGCGAGCGATCCAGCGTCCGCGTGGTCGTGGCTCGACGAGCTCCGCGCCGGGGGCATCCGCCGCTTCCAGTCGCTCGGGTATCCCGGGCCCCGCGACGAGGAGTGGAAGTACACGAGCGTCGCCCCCCTCA
>JAFGKN010000208.1 GCA_016928605.1 Planctomycetota bacterium
GACGATCTCTTCGCGCTCCTGGAGGCGGAGGCCGAGCCGCCGCCCGGCGTGCTCCACTGCTTCGCCGGAGGTCCGGAGGATGCTGTGCGGGCCAGCAGCCTGGGCTTCCACGTCTCGTTCGCGGGCAACGTCACCTACCCCAGGGCCATCGTTTCGCAGGAGGCCGCGAGCGCCGTCGACGAGTCCCGCCTCCTCCTCGAGACCGACAGCCCCTTCCTCCCCCCGCACCCCTTCCGCGGCCGGCGCAACGAGCCCGCCTTCCTCGAGCACACGCTCCGCTTCCTCGCCGAGCTGCGCCGGGCGGACCCCGCGGAGCTGGAGACGGCGACCACGCGCAACGCCGAGAGGCTTTTTGGGATATAGCCCATGGTCCCGGCCTGCCCCGGCCGCGCAGGTACGCGCGCCGCAGGCCAGCGGAGGCCCCCGATAAAGGGGTCGACGCGGCCTGCTCCTTGAGACATACTCTCGGAAGCCCTGGACGATCGTGGAGAGACATCATGAAGGCGACTCACGGCATCTTCGTGGCGGGCGGCGTCTTTCTCGCCGGCGCCTTCGGTTACCACTGGATCAGCCGCCGGGATCTGCCCGGAATCGTCGAGGAGCAGGGCGTGGCGATCGAGAAGATCGCCGGCGAGACGGGGGAGCACCGCCAGAGGATCGAGGCCAGCGACCGCAAGATCGAGGACCACGAGGCGCGCATCCGCGAGCTGGCTGGCCAGATGAAGGCCGTCACCGGCCGCGTCGCGGAGACCGAGAAGCGCCTGGAGGAAGCCGTCGCTCAGGGGCAGAGGAACAACGAGGCGGCCGAGCGGCTGCGCGGCGATCTGGCGATTCTGCGCGGCGAGCTCGAGAGCCTGAAGCGCGACTACGATCAGCGCGTTCAGGTCGTCGAGGAGCTCCAGAAGAAAGCGCTCGATCAGCAGCAGATCAACGAGGACATCGACCGCCGGCTGCGGAACCTCGAGAAGACGAAGGGCGTCCCCCGCGTCACGCCCTAGTCGTCCCGGTCCCCCAGGTCCGGCAGAGCGGCGCCGGCGTCCAGCAGGGCGGCGCGGAGAAGCCCCTGGCGGCGGGCGAGGACCTCGCGGGCTCTCTCGGGGGAGACTCCGGCCCTTCCCATCACGACCGCCGTCTTGACGTCGCCCCCGGCTCGCCGGAGAAGGTCCTCGGCCGCGGCCGCTTCGACGCTCGCCAGGCGGCTGACCATCCGCGCGGCGCGGCGGCGCAGCTTCGCGTTGGTGGGCTTCACATCGACCATGAGATTGTCGTAGACCTTCCCCCACCGGATCATGGCGGCCGTGGTGATCTGGTTGAGCACCATCTTGGTCGCGGTTCCGCTCTTCATGCGCGTCGATCCCGCGACCACCTCCGGCCCCACGGGGAGCAGGATGAGATGCTTCACGGCGGCCGTCGCGCGGACCTCGGCCAGCCGCGGGTGGCAGTGGACGAGCGCCGTGGCCGCCCGGCGGCGCGCGGCCTCCTCGATGGCTCCCCAGACGAACGGAGTCGTGCCGCTGGCCGCGATGGCGCAGACGACGTCGCGGCCGTCGACCTCCGCCTCGCGCACGGCGAGAGCACCCTGCTCGAGGGAGTCCTCGGCCTCCTCGACGGACTCGCGCAGCGCGCGGTCTCCGCCGGCGATGATCCCGTGGACGAGCCGCCTCGAGACACCGAACGTGGGGGGGCACTCGGAAGCGTCCAGGACGCCGAGGCGGCCGCTCGTGCCCGCCCCGACATAGATGAGCCTGCCGGAGGCGCGAAACGCCTCCACGACGTCGTCGACCAGGGCGGCGAGCGCTTCGAGAGCACTCCCGCAGGCCTCCCACGCCCGGAGATCCTCCCGGTGGATGATGTCGAGGATCGCTCGCGCATCGAGGGCGTCGATCCCCGAGGAGGCGGGGTTGCGCTCCTCGGTCGGCGGAAAGGAGGCAGCTTCGCTCATCGCAGGCGGCCCGGTGGAGTGAAGCCCGGAGTGGTATCCATGAGGACCTTCAGGACGAAGCCCTTCCTCTGGTTCGCCTTCCGGAGAACGTCCGGGAACGGATAGTCGCGGATCAGCTCGTCGTACGTGTCGATCGCCTCTTGCAGCTTCTCGGGCGCGCCCCGTCCTCTCCAGCCACCCCTCCATCCCACGAGGCCCTGCATGCCTTCCTTCTCCAGGGCCTGCCCCTTGCGGTAGACCGTCTCCGCCCGGCCCCGGTAGTCCTGGATGTGCTTCTCGACGCGCTCGCGGAGCACAGGGTCGAGCTTGGCCCGCTCCTTCTCGCTCTCGAGGGGAAGGACGCTCCGAACGGCCTGCCTCACCTCGCCCCGCTCGAAGTCCCTGGTCGCCTGAGCGAGCAGACCCTCGACCCTGGCGGCCCGCTGGGCCTGGAGCGCGCTCTCGGCGCGGATCGCCCGGAGCTCCCTCTCGAGCCGGGACCGCCGCGGTGGAGCTTCTCCGCCGCCGTAGCGGCGGACGACCCTCGCGCGGAAGTCGAGCACGAGGAGCGCGGCCGGCCCCTCGGGCAGGTGCAGGGTCTGCGAAACGCTCATGGGACGCGGCGCTCTCCCGGCTGCGGGAGG
Organism: Planctomycetota bacterium; assembly: GCA_016928605.1. Taxonomy (GTDB): domain Bacteria; phylum Planctomycetota; class UBA8108; order UBA8108; family UBA8108; genus JAFGKN01. The sequence goes on from JAFGKN010000208.1 coordinate 2,566, forward strand.
CGCAGCTCCAGCTCCACCCTCCGGCGCGGCGCCCTCAGGTGGAGGCGGCGCGGGCTTCTCCGCGGCGCCGGCGGCCGGATCCGAGGCCCGCCCGGAGCCAGGCTCCCCCTCCGGCGGCACGGGAGGCGCGGGCTTCTCCGCGGCCCGCCCCGAGCCAGGGCTAGCCTCGGCCTTCTTGCCCTGGCCCGCCTCGGCGGCGGCCTCCGGTGCACCCCCGCGAGCAGCGGCCGCCTCGCGAGGCGGCGCGGGCTCCAGATCCTCCGCAGGATAGTCGCGGGGGAGATCGGAGGACTCGAGCCGGATGAGCACGAACAGCTTCACGATGCGGCGAAAGCTCGCGCTCTTCAGGTACTCCTCGAAGAACGGCTCTCCGGGGGCCGCTCCGGCCCCCGCGTACCAGATGAGCGCCGGCCGCCTCTGGGCGTGGACCTCACGGAGGCCGCTCGAGAGGCTGAGCCGCTCGACGTCCTCCGGTCCGCGGCCGCCCGCAGCCGCGCCCGGCAGCGCCGCGGCACCTGGCCCGGCTCGAGCGGCGGCCGAGAAGGCGAGGAGCAGCGCGAGGCCCTCCGCGGCGAGGAGAGCGCGGCTCCGAGCGCGATGCCCGCCCGGAGCGAGCGCACCGGCTCGCGGCGGCGACCCCGTCTTCAGCCCATGCATGAATTCGTCCTCCCGCTGAGTTACCATCGGACGCCATGTCAGCCGACGCATCCAGCCTATCCAGAACGGCTCGATCGGTTAAGAGGGTTCCGCCGCCGATGCTCCGGGCTCCCCGGCGATCCTCCCGCTGCCGGGGCGAGGAGCGGAGCTTCCCCCCCCGATGCGGACTGCCGCTGCCCCGTGGGACGAGATCCGGCGGCGCGGCATTCAAGTCTCTCCTCCGCCGAGGGATCGCCGCGGCTTCGCGCCGGCCGGCCGAGGAGCGGACGCCTGCTCCGCGACGCTCCATGATCTCGGGCCGCAAGGAAGCCGCGAAGATCCGACGGATGTTTGCGGGCATCGCGCGCCGCTACGACTTCTTGAACCACTTCCTCAGCCTCAACCTCGACAGGCGCTGGCGGTGGCTCGCGGTCCAGGAGCTCGCCGCGCGGCCCGGCGAGCGCATTCTCGACGTCTGCACCGGGACCGCGGACCTGGCCCTCGAGCTGGCGCAGCGGCTCGACAGCGAGGCCGGCGGTCACGTCTTCGCCGCCGACTTCTGTCTCGAGATGCTCGAGATCGGCGAAGAGAAACGCCGGCGGCGGGATGAGCGCCGCGTGAGCTTCCTCGCCGGAGACGCCCTCCGCCTTCCCTTCCGGGACTGCACCTTCGACGCGGTCGCAGTGGCCTTCGGCATCCGCAACGTGAGCGACCTCTCCAGTGGCATCCGCGAGCTGGCCCGCGTGCTGCGACCCGGCGGGCGCCTCGCCATCCTGGAGCTCGCGACGCCCTCCTCGCGGTGGATCGCCGCGCTCTTCCACTTCTACTTCCACCGGATCCTCCCGCGGCTCGGCGGCCTGATCTCCGGACATCCCGAAGGAGCCGGCGCCTACCGGTACCTGCCCGATTCGGTGGCTGAATTCCCTCGTCCCCGAGCCTTCTGCGCGTATCTTGAGGACAATGGCCTGGTCGGCGTCCGGTTCCGGTCGCTGGCCGGCGGCGTCGCCGCGATCCACGTGGCGCGCCGCCCCGCCGGCTCGCTTCCCGGAAGCTCCGTGGAGACTGCTTCGTGAACGAGGCCCTGATCCTCCAGAGAGAGAGCCCCCTGCCGCTCGCCGAGGCCGGCAAGATCCTCGCCCGGCACCTCGGCCTGCACGCGGCCGACGCCACGGCCCGGGCGCGGTACTGCGGAGGGATCCTGGTCGAGGAGGCCCCGGCCAGCACGCTGCAGCCGCTCGCCGCCGCGCTCGAGGAGATCGGAGTCCTGACGCGGATCGTTCCGTCCGGCCCTCTCCGGCTCCTTCCCCACGGCTACCGAGCCATCGGCCTCGAGTTCCTCGAGGACGCGCTGCTCGCGCGGATGGTGGACGGCAGCAGCCTCGTCCTGCTCCGCGACGAGATCACGGCGGTTCACTTCTATGCCATGCAGCCCCTCTCGCCCCCCGCGGAAGACGGCAGCCCTGCGGAGGCGGCGCGACCGGGCAGCCGCAGGGGAAAGCGCAGGGGTGCCATCGCCGCCATCCGGCGGCAGGGCTTCGACGGCGCGTTCGGCACCGCGATGAGCCCGCGGGGAAGAGCGCTCTCCGCCAACCTGAAGGCGGCGGGCCTCGCGAGCGTGGAGCTGCACCTGACGCTCTGCTGCCAGGACCCGATCGGACCGGTCCGGATCACCAAGGACCTCTTCGATTTCTCCTGCCTCGAGCACCAGAAGCAGGCGCACAGCCTCGACAACTTCCTCATGATCCTCGACGACGTCGCGGCTTACCTGTCGGCTGCCTGGAATCGCGATCCGCTCGTCCGCTTCCTGCGCGAGCTCGATCCCGCTCTCATCCTGCGCGCGAAGGGAGAGGAGGTCACGCGCTTCGAGCGCTGGATCTACCAGTGGATGCGCCTGGAGCGCAGGGAGGCGACGGCGGCCGGCGGCGACTCCGAGGATGCCGGCCTCTGAGAGCCGCATTTCTGGCGCCCGTCTCCGCCCGCGCCATGCTATGATGATCTGGCTCCAACGGTGGCTTGCGGCGCTTCCGACGACGGCGGGGCCCCGGAAGCACCGGAGGGTGCGAGCGGAGACCCGAGGATCGCCATGGCGGAGAGGAAGGAGATCACGCTGGAGGAATACCTGAGGAGCAGGGGAGCTCTGCCCTCGGACCAGGTGCTGAAGCTGGCGTGCCAGATCCTGCCGAAGATCTCGCGCGAGCTGAGCCCCGGCGGCGGCCGGCCGCCGGTCCTCTGCCCCGCCCGCATCCTTCTGGGACCCGCCGGCACGGTCTCCGTGCTCGCGTCGCCGGCCGTCGAGCCGCCCGCGGAGCGGACGGCTCGGCATCCGGCCTACGTCTCTCCCGAGGAGATCAAGGGAGAGGGCGGCGATCACCGCTCCCAGTTCTACTCCCTGGGGTGCACCCTGTTCGAGCTCCTCACCGGCCGGCCGCCCTTCGCGGGGAGGAACCCCAGCGAGACGCTGCGTTTCCACGTGCGCGAGGCGATCCCCGAGCCGTCCGACTACGCGCTGGCGATCGACCCCCGCTTCTCCAAGATCCTCAAGGAGCTCCTCTACAAGGATCCGGAC
>JAFGKN010000209.1 GCA_016928605.1 Planctomycetota bacterium
CTCGAACTGCTTGCGGATGAGGTTGTGGTACCAGGTCGCGAAGGCGTCCCAGCTCTCGAAGGTGGAGACCTCGACCTGGGGAGCGAACTCCACGGGAGACGGCATGCCCGGCTCCTCGTCGATGCGCGCGACGTCCCGCACGGTCCACGAGTACGTCACGTGGGCGGAGTCGGGGTCATCCTCCTTCACCGGCTCGATGTCGAGGTTCTTCTGGTGGAAGTGGAACCGGCGCTCTCGCGGCAGCCTGAGGCGCAGCACCTTCTCGGCGATCGCGAGGCGGCCCTGGAAGATCTCGCGGTGGCCGAAGTAGTCGCCGAAGAAGCTCTGGGCGATGTCCTCTCGGACGAACTCGACCTCGAAGACATCCCCGGGCGAGAGGGGCGGCAGGTCGACCGAGGCCTGGCCCTGGCCGGACGACTGGCCGGCGCCTCCGTGGCGCGAGAGCTTCGCGTCGACGACCGTGCCATCCGGCCGCGTGACGCGCGCCTTCTTGAACTCCACGACCTGCTCGCTGCCCGCGTACGGCACCCCGAAGCGGTTGAACATCTCGACGCCGCGGTCGTTCAGGATCTGGATCACCGTCTGCGAGAACTCGCGCGTGGTGCCGTCGCGGTTCACCTCGATCGCAGTCAGCTCGAGCAGCACCCGCGCCGGATCGTCGCTGTCGATCTCGCCGGTTTCCTCGAGGGCCGCCGCGATCCTGGGAGCCGCGTCGATGCGGAACTCGTCCTCGAAGCCGCCCTCTGCCGCCCGCTCGAACTCGAGCCTCTCGCGCAGGTCCGGGAGGTTGGGCTGGAGCTCCAGCGCTCTCTCCCACGCGGCGATCGCCTCGTCGCGCGAGAGCTGCTCCAGGAGGGCGTTGCCGCGCAGCTCGTGGATCTCGTGGTCCTCCGGACAGATCTCGAGGGCCTCCTCGAGCGCCTCGACGGCCCGAGCCGGCTCGTCGCGGCCGAGGTGGATCGTCGCGAGGCGGCGGAGGGGGCCTGTGTCGAAGGGCCGCAGCTGCGCGTCCTCGCGGATCCAGAGGACCGCCTCCTCGGCGGCGCCGCGGCGCAGGAGGATGTCGCCCAGCCTCCAGCGGGCGGCGGCGAGGGTGTGGTTGCGGCGGAGCACGCCCCACACCAGCGATTCCGCCCCTTCCAGGTCGCCGTCGGCCGAGAGCTCCCCGGCCCGGCGCAGGAGGAGCGCCGGGGAGTCGGGAGATGCCGCGAGCGCCGTCTCGAGCGCCCTCTCCCTCGCCCGCGGGAAGCGCTCGCGCGCCTCGATGTCGCCGCGCAGGAGCAGGGCGTCCTCCAGGTCGGGGTTGGCGGCGAGCGCCACCCCGAGATGGCGGCGCGCCCGGATGCGGTTGTCGAACGCGCTCAGGTAGTGGCCCGCGAGAGCGAGGGCCGCCAGCGCGCTGCCGCGGTCGGAGGCCGCCTGCATCGCTACGCGCCAGGCGTTGTCATCGCGGTCCGCCTGGACCGCGCCTTCCCGCTGGTGGCTGCGCGCGAGCTGGAAGTGGACGGCGGCCGGCCGGTCGTCGATCTCCGCCGCGCGGCGGAGGGCCTCGGTGTCGGGGTGGACGGCGGTGTCGTGCGCCTTCTTCTCCAGGAGCAGCGACCCGAGGAGGTACTGCGCGCGGGCATCGCCGGGCTGCTCGGCGATGCGCCGGCGCAGCGCCGTCTCGACGCCCGTGGAGCAGCCCGGCTCCGCGCCGCTGCCCGTGTCCGCCGGCGCGCCCTCGAGGGGGTAGCTCTCGCCGAGGCCGGCGAGGGCCTCGGCGTCCGGCTCTCCCTCCTCGACGCCCTCGAGCGGCCCGCCGTCGAGATCGGAGAGGCGCGCGAGGAAGCCCCACGGGCCGTCGCTCTCCGCCACCTTGAAGAGGATGGAGTTCCACCCCGCGCGTAGATCGACGGCCACTGCCGTCTGGTCGAAGCTCCGCAGGCGGTGGATGTCCTCGGCGCCGGCCAGACGGCCGTTGACCCAGACCTTGTAGCCGTCGCCGGTGCCGAAGCGGAGGGCCGCGCGGCGGTCGGCGCCGGAGCGCACGAAGGTCAGCGCGTAAGCGAGGCACTCGTCTCGGGGCAGGAAGAGCGCGTCGAGGTCGACATCGCCCGCGACGGGCCTCCGCGGCAGGCGGCGCCACGCGACCTGGCGCTTCTTGCCGTCGTAGGCCGCATCGAGGTCCAGCTCCTTCTCCGGGCCGTAGGCGGTGTGGAAACCTCCGCCGCGCTCGTTCTCGAAGGCGCCGATCACCCGCCACGACTCGAGAAAGCCGAGGGGCTTCCAGACCTCGCGCGCCTTCTCGACATCTCCCTCGGCCTGCAGGCTCGCCCAGCCTGCATGGTAGACGGCCAGCGCCGCGACGAGGGGGTCGACGCCGTCGCCCGGGCGGCTCCACTCGGCGAGGAGATCCTGGAGGCGCCGGGCGCTCGCGTCGCGGCCCATCAGCTCCGCGATCCGCCGCAGGGCGAGATCGGCCTCGGGCATCCAGGCCGGGAGGTCCTCCGCGCTCTGGTGGCGGATCGCGGCCAGGACGTCTCGATACGCCTCCTCGGCCCTCTCGTGGCTGCCGGACAGCCAGAGCGCCTCGGCCGCCGCGATGCGCTCGGAGAGGCCCAGCGGAGAGCCGCTCTCCCGGGCGGCGGCCGGAGCCAGTCCTGCGGCCGCGATGAGCGCAGCGGCGATCCAGGAGAGCGCGAGGCCCGGCAGGCTATGAGACACTGGGGACATGGTCGATCAACCTTTCGAGGCGCGCTGCGCGGGCTGGGTCCGCTCGCGGCGGCGCAGGGTGGGGCCAGGAGGAGAGCGCTCGGCTCGTTTCCGAGAGCTGCCTGCTGCTTCGCGTCACTTCACGACGCGCGCTTGCGCCCAGTCGGCGCGGTCCCGGGCCATGAAGAAGTCATTCTTTCCGAAATCGACCTCGAGTCCCAGAGTATTCCCTCCGGCGATGGAGATGTCGATGCTCCGGGGCTCATCCCGGTACGTGAGGGGGATCTCCTGGAGCTTCCTCCCGTCGAGCCAGACGCGGAAGACGACGCTTCCCGATGCGCTGGCGGCGGGAGCGTCCGGCGCGGGTCGCGCGCTGTCGTCGAGACCGACGATCGCCTGGAAACGCTGGAACTCGCCGCCGAGGTCGTACTCGATCCGCGAGTAGGAGTGGACGCCGAGGCCCTTCGCGTGCGCCTTGCCGGCGAGGACGAGAGGCTCTCCGAGCACGTTCCTGTCGCGCTTGTAGGAGTAGTAGGGGGCGTCTCGGTCCTTCTTCGCATCCGGATCGCCGAAGAGCACCCCTCGATGCTCGTGGACGCGGGCCGGCTCGAGGTCGGAGAGGAACTGGCAGCGGCCGCCGCGAAAGCTGACCTGGAGGATCGACGCGGGCGCGATCGAGAGCTCGCCGAGCCTCTCGTGGCGGATCCCGAGGGAATCCTCCGCCAGCTTCTCGATGCGGCCGCAGAGGCGGCTCCCATCGGTCAGGTGGACGGCGGCGGTCACCTCTCCGGCTCCCTGCCCCGCTCGCGGCGGGCCTTCTCCGCCTTCGGCGCCGAGCTCCGCGAAGTGGACGGCGCGGATCTTGTCGAAGGGATAGAGGACCTCCCCGAGCTGATCGGAGCTGAACGAGACGCCGCGCGCGTCGATCGACTCGACGATGCCCTCGATCGCGTCGACCTGGGTTCTCAGCAGGAGCCGGTCGCTGGTGAGGGAGAGCTTCCGGCGCGCGTCGATCTCCCGGGCGCGGTGGCTCCCGTCGAGGAATCCACCGGGGACGATGAGGGAGCGGATCCACTCGATGGAGACATCGACGGGCACCGCGCCCAGGCCGGGATGGGAGAGGAGCAGGCGCTCCTCGCCGCCCCCGGCGACCGATCCCGAGAGAACATCTCCACCCGTCAGGATGACCTGCACCGGCCCCGGCGCCGACGGAGCGCGTGGGAACTTCACGAAGAGGAGGTCGTCGAGCGCGTAGGAGCGGGCGCCGATGCTCACGCGAGCCGGCCCGCTCGAGCGGTCGATGCTCCAGCGGAGGGGATCGAGCGGCGCGGAGTGGCTCGCGCCGACCGACTCGACCAGAACGGCGTCGGCCGGAGCCTCCGCCCGGGGCCGGGGAGCCGCGCGGCCCGTGTCCGGTGCGTCCTCCGCGGGCGCGGACGCTCCTGCGAGGACGGCCCAGAGCAGCAGCGCTCCGGCGCAGCTCGCGAGGGGGAGGGGCTCCGATGGGCGCGGCGGGTGAGTCTCAGGATGCATGGCAAAACGTGATCCACGACGGAGGCGCGGCGAGCGCGCAGAGCGAAAAAGCAGGGGCGCAGCGGAGCCCGCGGAACACCGATCGCGAGGGATCGCGAGCCGCTTCGCCCGAGCAGCACATCCTCGCGCCCTGCGGCGGCTCTCGTTCCGCAGCTTCCGGGGTGAGTCTACCACGGTTTGTGCCGCTCTGCCTCGCGGGAGACGGCGGCAGATTCTCCCGAGCCCGAGCCCGAGGCAGAGACCGAGGCAGAGACAGAGGCAGAGACCGAGGCAGAGACAGAGGCAGAGACAGAGGCAGAGACAGAGA
>JAFGKN010000210.1 GCA_016928605.1 Planctomycetota bacterium
ATCCGCGACTCGGGATCCTCCAGACCGCTATGGCCGCCCCGGCGATCTTCGCATTGCCACGCCCTCCCGCCGATGCAGCGGCCCGGACTCGGGCCTTCTGGCCTTCTCACTGGCCGAATCACTCCCTCAGGCCGCCCGTCCGCGAATTGCGCTCCTCGAGACCGCCGTGCCCCCTGGACATGCGTCCGGGCCGCAGCCGAGCTCGCCTCAGGAGAAGAGGCCGGCGCCGAAGTTGTCCTCTGGCTCGGTGTCCACTTCCTCGACACGGGACCGCGGCTTGCGGTGGAGCGGGTCGTCGGCTCCGGGCCGCGGCGCCATGGAATCGCCGCGATGCGGCATGACCCTCTGCATCGGATCGTGCGCGCGGGGATCGGCCCGGCGCGGCGAGCCCGCGACCTCCCGCGGGAAACGGACATCGTCCAAGGCGCGCGAGCGGTCACCGGGGTCGCGGACCAGACGGCTCCTCAGGCGCACCTCGCGGACGCGATGGCCTCCGAAGAGCCTCGATCCCTCCTCGTCGGGCTCCTCCGCCATGCCGCCGCGGCCGCTCGCATCGAGGGACGCGGCAGCCCCCGCGCCCTCAGGTACACCCGGCGAGCGACCAGCCATCGGCGCCATCGTCTCTCCGCGGCCCTCGTCCGCCCCCGCAGCGCCGAGAAGCGCAGCGGCCTGGCCGGCAGGATGCTCGCCTCCCGGCGAGACCGCGCGCAGGGAGTCGTCTCCGCCATCGCCGGTGAAGTCCGACGCGGCGACGCCGAGATCGTCGTAGTCGTAATCGTCCATGTCCGGCGGCTGGTAGCCGGGCTGCTGGGATCGATCGAGCTCGTCGTGATACGATTCGAGAACCCTGCGCTGGATGATCTCGCGGCATCTCGAATTGATCGGATGCGCGATGTCGGCGTGGAGCTTCGTCCGGCCGTCCGATCCCGCTGGCGGACGCTCCCGATCCAGGCGCATTCCGCACTCGTTGCAGTACGAAGCGCGCTGGTGATTCTTCCCGCCGCAGCCGGGGCAACGGCTCATCAGCTTGCGGCTAGGCATGGCGACGAAGGCCCCCTTCGCGCCCTCTATGATCTTCAGGTCCCGGACGACGAAGTCATCGTCGATGGTGATGCTGCAGAAAGCCCGGAGCTTGTCGTGGCCGGGATGCACCAGCTTGACGCGCACCTCAGTTATGTTCACCGCTCAGGCTCCTTTCACCGCCGAGGAGGGTCGTCACCGGTAGGAGACTGCCGCCGCGCGCGAGCGTTGCTCCCCTCTCTTCACTTGAGACCCTCGCGGGCTGCGAGCGGGACGAACGGTCTCGGGAGCTGATCCGGCTCGCGCACCACCCGTCGCGCGAGAGGCCAGAGCCACCATCGAGCTCTCCGATCCCGAAATCAAATCACGCGAGGCGAGGCCAGGAGAGGCTGGAGAAGCCCTTCCGTGAGGTCTTCCACACCAGGTCGAGAGGCCCTCTCATCGACGCCTCGCAGATCCATCCCGATCCGTCCACCGCAGGCCGGGAAGACTCTGCACGCCAAAAACTCGAACCCTGACATTCTCTCCGAGCTGAGCCCTCAACCGATCGGTCAGCCTGGCGGCCTCTTGCGCGCTCCGGCAGAGCCCGAAGAGCGCAGATCCGCTCCCTGTCATCCGAACCGAGAGGAACGGCTCTTGTCTCATCCGGGATGCGATCTCTTCCAGCTCCGGAAACAGCCGGTAGGCGGCCATCTCGAGATCGTTGGAAAAGACAGCTCCCTTCGCCGACAGCTCGAGGAGATCGACAGGCGCAATGCTATCTATCACCGATGTTTGTGTCAAGGCGATTCCTCTGGGGCGCAGGCGATCGAGGGCCGCGTAGACCTGCGGCGTCGGCACGTGGATCGCCGGCGCGAGGATGGCGTAGTGGAGCGGCTCGGCGGCGTCGAAGAGATCGTGGAGAGGGGTCACGAGCTCGCCGCGGCCGCGACAGCGCGCCGTGCCGCCGAAGAGGAAGAACGGCACATCCGATCCGAGGCGCGCCCCGAGCGCGACGAGGTCGTCGCGCGTGGCCCCGATGCCCCAGATCCGATTCAGGCTGACGAGCGTCGCGGCGGCATCGCTCGATCCACCGCCGAGCCCGGAGCCGAAGGGGATGTGCTTGCAGAGCGAGATCCTGACCCCGCCGCACTCCTTTCCCCTCGCGCGGCCGAGATCCCGCAGGAGCACCGCCGCCCGGTAGACGAGGTTTCTCTCCGCCTCGGCGATGCCATCCTCGACGAGGGAGATCTCGTCGCCGGCGGCCGGCGCGAAGCGGATCTCGTCGTAGAGGCTGACGGCCTGGAAGATGCTGTCGATGTCGTGGTAGCCATCGGCGCGCGGCGGGCTGACGGAGAGATGCAGGTTGAGCTTGGCGGGAGCGCGCGCGAGAAGCCCTTCCTCCGTGGTCTCGATCTCCATTCCCATCGGTATCCTCGTGAAGGCGCCTCGCTTACCGCAGAGGAAGACTGAGACCAGCCGCTCGACGCCGCCGGCGCGCGCGCCACGCCTCGTTCGCCGCGTTGACATCCAGCCTCTCGCGCGACATCCGCATCATGGCCTCGCCTCGATCCACTCGCTGTCGATGAGGCGGACGGAGCCGATGTATCCGGCCACCGCCACGAGGACACCTCTCTCGCCCCACTCGATGCGCCCGCCGCCGAAGCGCTCCAGCGTGGCGGCGTCGACGATCTCCGCGTACTCTGTGCGGAACAGAGGCTCGCTCCCGAGCTGCTGCTCGAGCGCTGCGAGCAAGACCTGGATCCGATCCTCGCCTGCCTCGATCGCGCGCCGCGCAGCCTCCAGCGCGCGGTGGACCACGCAGGCCGCCTCGCGCTCCCCCGCCGAGAGACGGCGGTTGCGCGAGCTGATGGCGAGCCCGCTCGCCTCGCGCACCGTCGGGCAGAGGCGGATCTCCACGCCGAGTGAGAGGTCTCTCGCCATCCGCCGCACGACCGCGGCCTGCTGGTAGTCCTTCAGGCCGAAGTACGCGCGATGCGGGCGGATGATGCTGAAGAGCTGCGCGACCACCGTCGTCACCCCGCGGAAATGTCCGGGCCGGAACGCTCCGCAGAGGGGCCGCGTCAGGATCTCGACATCCACCCAGCTCTGGAAACCGTCGGGCAGGAGGTCCGCGGCGCGTCCGAGGTAGACGAGGTCCGCGCGCTCGCGGCGCAGTGCGGCCAGATCCTCCTCTTCCGACGCCGGATACTTCTCGAGATCCTCGGCCGAATGGAACTGCGTCGGATTGAGGTAGACGCTCGCGATCACTTTCTCGCACTCCGAGCGCGCCCTCCGCAAGAGGGAGTGATGGCCTTCGTGAAGCCCTCCCAGCGTGGGGACGAAGCCGGTGGAGAGGCCCGCCGTCCGGTACGCGCGCGCCCAGCGCGCGGCCTCCTCGCTGCTGCGCGTCACGATCAAGCGAGGCCTCCTCGCCGGCTCTGCCGGCTCGCTGCGCCGAGGCACTCCTCCCAGTGCTCGCGGAACGTCCTGCCCGTCGCGGGATGGATCCCGTCAGGCGCCACCTCCGCCAGGGGCTCGAGAACGAACGGTCGCTCGGTGATCCGGGGATGCGGGACGCGCAGCCGCTCGTCATCGATCAGCATCTGGCCGTAGGTGAGCATGTCGATGTCGATCGTCCGCGGTCCGTGGTGAATGGTGCGGACTCTTCCCAGCTCCTCCTCGACGCTCTGCAGGTGCGCGAGCAGCTCCCACGGATCGAGCGTCGTCACCAGCTCTCCGGCGCCGTTGAGGTACTTGCCCTGCGGCGGCCCCCCCACCGGCTCGGTCTCCCTCCAGCGGGAGATCCGCCTCCAGCGGACCGCGGGATGCCGCGCGACGAGGCGGACCGCCGCCTCCAGCTGGGCCTCTCGGTCGCCGAGATTGGATCCGAGGCCGACCAGCACCACGACTCCTCCCTCGCCGGGAGGACGCATCGCAGGGTCAGACGTCTGCATCGGAGACCGATCGCTTCAAAGCGGGCCAGAAGTACTGCAACGCGGTCAGCACGGGAGTCCAGACCAGGTAGCCGAGAAACGCGATCGGGAGGACGATCTCCGGGGCCATGGCGAGGAGCACGGCGCCGAAGATGAGATAGGCGAGGGAATCGAAGGACTGCCGCCGGAGAAGCTTGCTGCCGATGTGATCGAACCGCAGGCGGCTCGAGACCATCGTGAAACCGAGGAGCAGGCAGAGGCAGGGCAGGATCACGGTGAGGTAATGCTCGACGAAACCCTGCAATGCCACGACGTCGAAGAGATCCAGCTTCTGCAGGAAGAGGAGCTCCCTCGTCCGGAAGTCCACGATGTACCGCTGGAAGATCACGAGCGAGGCGATGCAGCCCGCGGCGGCCGGCGTCGGCAGCCCCTTGAAAGCGAGGTGGGCGCTCTCGTCGGGCGTGTTCTCCACGTTGAAGCGGGCGAGGCGCAGCAGGGCTCCGAGGAAATAAGCCAGGCAGAAGAACCAGACGAACTTCTGCCAGAGGAGCTCGAGGCCGATGTTGAGCCGGAGGACCATGACCGCGGGTACGATGCCGAAGGTCAGGAGGTCGCAGAAGGAGTCGAGCTGGGCTCCCAGCTGCGAGTCTCCCTTCGAGAGCCGCGCGATCTTGCCATCGAAGACATCGAACACCATGCCGAGGAGCACCAGGTACGCGGCGTTCTTGAAGTGCTCGGTGTTGGCGAGGGTCCCGTCCTCCAGAAGCCCCACCTTGCCGAGCTGGACGAGGGCGGCGAACCCGCAGATGCCGTTGCCGATGGTCAGCAGGTTGGGCAGCAGAGCGCTGCGGTTGATCTCCATCTCGAGCCTCAAAAGGAAAGCGAAACGGCCTGGATGCTACTCGACCGCCCCGCAAAATACCACGAGAGGGCAGCTCCCGATCGGACGATCTCCGCCGCCCGCAGCAGACGCCCCGGCGGGCTGGTAACCGTTCAGGGGTCCTCACGGCGCCCCGCTCCAGGTTCGCGTCGCCGGCGTCGCTCGCGGATCAGCCTCCAGGCGGTGGCTTTCCCGGGAACGCGCATCCCGAGGCCTGAACGGGCGCGCGGGCCGTATTCCTCTTGACTCGGCCGGAGCGCTTCGCTACAAGCCGAAGCTGTTGGATTGCGAGCCAGACAGACTCATAGAGCACCGGGGAATCACGAGGATGACGAGAATCACCGATCTTCGCGCCAGACAGATCTTCGACAGCCGCGGCAATCCCACCGTCGAGGTGGACGTGAGACTGGATGGCGGCTTCCGTGGCCGAGCGGCGGTGCCCTCCGGCGCCTCCACCGGAGAGCACGAGGCGCTCGAGCTGCGCGACGGCGGCAAGGCCTACATGGGCAAGGGCGTTCTCCAGGCCGTGGAGAACGTCAACGTCAAGATCCGCCCCGCCCTCGAGGGCCTCGACGCCTTGAGCCAGAAGGGCGTCGACGCCCGCATGCTCGAGCTCGACGGAACCCCCGGCAAGAAGAACCTGGGCGCCAACGCCATCCTCGGCGTCTCGATGGCCGTGGCGCGCGCCGCCGCGGCCTCCCGCGGCCTGCCGCTCTACGCGTATCTCGGAGGCATCAGCGCCTCCCGCATCCCCTGCCCGATGATGAACATCATCAACGGAGGGGCTCACGCCGACAACAACGTCGACATCCAGGAGTTCATGATCCTCCCCGCCGGCGCGAAGACCTTCACGGAAGCGATGCGCATGGGGACGGAGGTGTATCACCACCTCAAGAAGGTGCTCTCCGCGAAGAAGCTCAACACGTCCGTCGGCGATGAGGGCGGATTCGCCCCGGATCTGAAGTCGAACGGAGAGGCGATCGAGGTCATCATCGAGGCCATCCAGGCGGCCGGCCTCAAGCCGGGAACGGACATCCGCATCTCGCTCGATGTCGCGGCCAGCGGCTTCCACAAGGAAGGCAAGTACACCTTGGCCGCTGAGGGCAAGACCCTCGGCATCGACGAGATGATCGCGTTCTACGCGGCCATCCTCGACCGGTACGAGGAAACGATCTTCTCCATCGAGGATCCACTCGACGAGAACGACTGGAGTGGCTGGTCCAAGCTGACGGCCGCCCTCGGCCAGAGGACCTGCATCGTGGGCGACGACCTCCTCGTGACCAACATCGATCGGCTCCAGAAGGGCATCGACGAGCGGGCCGGCAACGCCATCCTCATCAAGCTCAACCAGATCGGAACCGTCTCGGAGACGCTCGCGACCATCGATCTCGCCCGCCGCAACGGTCTGCGCTGGATCATATCCCACCGCTCGGGGGAGACCGAGGATGCCTTCATCTCCGACCTGGCGGTGGCCACCGAGTCCGGACTGATCAAGACCGGCGCTCCCTGCCGGAGCGACCGCGTCGCGAAATACAACCAGCTCCTCCGGATCGAAGAGGAGCTCGGACGAGGAGCGGTCTATGGAATCGGATAACCCGAAGCCCGATCGGGTCTTCTTCCGGGAGCTCTACTGGTTCGTCGTCATCTGCCTCGCGGGCGCGACGGTGGCGCTCGCGGTGCTGCCGCCCCGGGCCCGCAAGTACTGGACCATGGTGGAGCTCGAGGAGAGGATGCTCACCCGCAACAACGAGCTCCGCGAGGAAGCACGGGTGCTGAGAGCCCGCCGCCAGAGCCTGTCGGATCCCCTCTACCGCGGAGCGGTGATCCGGAAAATCCTCGGATTGAAGAAAAATTCCGAGGAATACCTCCAGAGCCCGGCGGATCCCATCCGATAAAGGGGGAGAGAGCCCGCAGGGAGCGAGGCGCCGTCTCCAGCCACCGCTGCCGGGCGATAGCCGGCCGGAGGGGTGGGGCCAGCGCCCTTGCGGCGCGCAAGCGCGTCGCTCTCCGCGTCCCGTCGCGGGCCGCCGCCCGCGCTCCCCGGCCGCCTGGACCGCCGAACAGGCGCGGATGGAGTCAGAAGGCGGCGCGGAGACCAGGCGAGCCCGCAAGTGCTGCTCCGAGCGGCCGAGGCGCCGGCGAGGCCGTGAATGCGCCGCAGGGACGCGGCGAGGAGAGGCCCGGCCCGAGGCGGCGCAGAGCCGGCAGAGAGAGAGGACCCGATGAGCGAGCGCAGAGAGCGAGATCCAGCGGACGAGCAGCCCACCGGCACAGCCCCCACCCGCGATTCTCTCCAGAGCATCGAGCGCGACGAGCTCCTCGGCGCCGATGACATCCTCGACGCCGATGCGCTCCTCGACGCCGATGCGGCTCTCGAGGGCGCAGAAGCGGCCACCGACCGCGGAGAGAGCATCGACACCGATGCGCGCGAGATCGGCCGCGCGAGGCCCGAGCGCGAGGCTCATCTCGACGGGGCGGCGCTGCCCGAGCGCGAGGCTCGTCTCGACGGCGGCGCCCTTCTCGACACGGACGAGGGGGGGGATGATCCCGCCTCCGCGCGCGAGCCCGGATGGATCCCCTACGACTTCCGGCGAAAGGCGGCCCATCTCACGGAGCGGGAGCTCGACAGGCTGGCGGAGCGCCAGCGCCGCGCTGCAGCTGCGGCCGCGGAGAAGCTGTCGCGGCTCCTGCGCACGCGGGTCCGGATCGACCCGGCATCGTTAGGGGTGCGCGAGTACTCCGAGTTCACGCAGAGCCTGCCCCAGCCGGGGAATGTCCATCTCGTTCAGTCCAGAGCGATCCCCTCGACCTTTCTCCTCTCCCTGACCCCGCGGCTCGTGCTCGCGATGCTCGAGAGGCTCCTCGGCGCTCCCGAGACCACCGAGCCGCCGCCGGAGCGGGCGCTGACTCCCCTCGAGGAGTCGATGTCGCAAGCCGTGGTGCGTCGCGTCCTGGAAGCGCTCGACGAAGGATGGCGCGCAGGCGCTCCGCTCGGGCTCGAGGTGCTCGAAACGGAGAGCCATCCGCTGCTCCTCCAGGTGAAGGAGCCGGACGCCCCGGTCCTCCTCATCTCCTTCCGGGTCGCCCTGAAGGGGGCATCCGGCGACGTGCAGATCGCGGTCCCCCAGGGAGCGCTTCTCGCGTTCCTCAGCGGATCGACGCGCTCCTGCTGCCGCGCCCCTTCGGCCGAGGCGGACAGCGGCGCGGACGATCCCGGCGCCGAGATCCTCGAGCGGATCGACTCGGTCGAGGTGGACTTGACCGCGGAGATCACTACGCGCCCCCTCCCCCTCCGAGCTCTGCTTGGGCTTCAGCCCGGCGATCTCATCGACACGGGCATCCCGCTCGATGCTGCCGTCAGCCTGCGCGTCGG
>JAFGKN010000211.1 GCA_016928605.1 Planctomycetota bacterium
CCCCGTGCGCACCGGCGCGGGGTCGTTGTTGAAGTAGATGCTCGCCTCGTTGGTGATCTCCTCGTCCTCCGGAAGGTCCCGCCTTGGCAGGACCGAGAAGGAGACCCGCCCCACCTGCGGGCTCTCCGGATCGTGAGGCGGCAGGAAGTAGCCATCGCTCCCCTCGAGCGGCACGTGCGTGCGCGGCGTCGTCGCCGTCTGCTCGATGATGTCGACCGACTGGAGCTGCCACCTCGCCAGGGAGCCCGCCGGATCCCACGACGGCAGCGCCAGGAGCTGCTGCCCCTCGGCCATCTGGAGCAGTTGAGTCGAGCCGTAGGTCGACGCGCTCAGCACCCTGTCGAGTCTCTCCTCGACGGACACCAGCCCGACGTCATCGAACTCGATCGTGCTCGGATCGAGCCCCGGGTGGATCTCATCGGCCACGGTCACCTTCCACACCGACCCCGTCCCGAGGTTCTCGAAGGTCACGAGGTACCGGATCGGCTTGTAGATGCTCACGACTCTGGTGTCTAGCACGCCGGAGGGGCCGATCTTCTCGTTCGGATCGAAGGCGCGCACCACCTCGAGAGCGAGAGGCGCGATCCGATCCGCGTCGAAGTGCTCCGCGGGAGGCATGAGCGGCTCGAGCGGCAGGCCGCTCTCGTCGCGGTTGGGACAGCCGGGTTCCGGGCCGTCCCCGAGCGATGACACCTCGATGTCGAGACCGAAGACGTCTCCCGAGGCCGGCACCGCCGCGGAGCGCGCCCCCGTGCCGTCCGCCGCGGCGATCTCGTAGAGCTTACCGCCCTCGAGCCAGTCGATGACGAAGCGCCCCTCGCTGTCGGTGCGCGCGCTCGACTTCACCTCCCCCTCCTCCCGCGCGACGACGTACCTCCCCGCGAGCGGGAGCCTCCTGCCCGTGGTCCCGTCGATGCGCGCGAGCGTGCCCGCGACCGCGCAGCTCGGCCTGCCGTAGGCCTGGCGCGCGGCGAAGCGGAAGAGGTCGAGTACCGAGGCGCCGTCGATTCCTCGCCTCGAGAGCCGGGTCGAGAGCTGCGCGAGGCTCTCGTGGTACCCGGCCCAGGTCTCCCCCAGGATCGCCCGCAGCTCGGGCCGGATCTCCGCCCACCCCGCAGCGCTCACGCCCGCCGGCGCGGGCAGCTCGTCCCACGCGATCGCCCCGGCGCCCTCGGGCCGGAAGACCTGCGCGCGCAGCTCGACCTCGCACGGCGAGCACTCCCCGCCGGGGCAGGGATCGAGCTCCGTCAGGACCCAAAGCGGCAGCAGCTCGAGCACGTCTCCGGGCCCCAGCTTGCCCGCGATCCCATCGCGCTCCACGGCGAGCGCCAGGAGCTCCTCCATCCAGAACTCTCCTCTGCGCTCAAGACCGAGCCTCGTCGGCCCCTCACCGGAGCAGGCGGTCCTCGCGAGCGAGAGCTTGACGAGCGGCGCGGTCATCTCCGAGTCCCCGGCGTTCCGGTACCGGAGCGCAAACGGCGTCTCGAGCAGGTACTCGCACTCGGCGACGCCCTCGAGCGATGCCTCGAGGCGCGGGCCCAGGACCGCCGCCACGACCTCGAACGCGCCGGCGAGGTGGACGTCGGCCGCGAGCCGCCGCGCGCGCAGATCGTAGGAGCCCAGGGGCGCGCCACCCAGGTCGAAGAGCGCCTGCGCCTCCCTGTCCGAGAGCACCTCCGCGGCGGAGGAGGGAATCTCGTGCGCGCTCGCATCGACGAGCGTGAACTCCGTGCTCGCGTCGAACCCGCCTCCCGCGATCTCCACGCTCACCGTGGAGCCCCGGCTCGAGCGGGCCGGCGCGATCGACTCGAGCGCGAGCGGCGCCCGCTCCGCGAGCAGCGTCACCTGGCTCGAGCTCCCCGCGATGACATCCGCCTGGACGAGGATGGTGCACGTGAGGTCCCGGTCCCCCGGGATCAGCAGCCGCTGCTCCGCCTGCCCCGGCTCCGCCGCCGCCATGTCCCACTCGCTCGCCGTCGCAGGCGCACCCCAGCGGACGTAGAGCGAGTTGGCGTTTTCGGCATCGGCGTCGCTCAGGGTCAGGAGGATCGCCTCGCCCGGATCCGCCGCGAGGGTGAAGAGCTGGCTCTGGAGGGTGGACGCCAGGATGATGGCGCGGGGAGAGCCTTCGACGAGCGGAATCTCCGGAGGAGGCACGCCGAGGGTGATGTCTTTGGCCGTCAGTGTGGGAAGATTGGTAACGGTGTTCCAGCTCACGTTGTTGGACACTGGCTGCCCGTTACCCTGGCACCCGTCGACAAAGACCAGGGATGCCAGGGCGTCGCCTTCGGGCGGGATGACTGCTTCGACGGTCAGCGCAAGGATGTCTGATGGCGCACCATGAGGGAGTCTGGCCGGGTCTTCGTCGGGCTGTCGGAAGTCGAGAACGATTCCCGATATCGCACCCGCCCTGCCGACGCAGGCTCCCGAGCCGCCCTCCTCCGTGTTGTCCGTGAGCTCGATCAGCTCGAACCCCCCATCGCGCAGCCCGCCCTCGTCGACGGGCGCGGCAGCCGTGCCCGCGACCGTCGCATCGACGATGGTCAGGTTGCC
>JAFGKN010000212.1 GCA_016928605.1 Planctomycetota bacterium
ACCGACGAGGCGGTGTGGGAAGGCAAGGTCGTCCGGCGCTCCGATCCGATCCCGGAGTGACCGCGCGGCCACCCTCAGGAACGGCCCCGCTGGCCGCCTCGCTCGCGGAGCTTCTTCAGACGCCTCGAGTCCGGCAGATCCTTCCCGGGCGGACCCGCCCTCAGGAACCGCCTCTCTCGCGGAGCTTCTTCAGACGCCGCAAGTCCGGCAGGTCCTTCTCGGGTCTGCCCGCCGCCTCCTTCATGGAGATGAGCTCGTCGAGGCCGGCGAAGTCCGCCGGGACTCCGAGGATCTCGCCGCGGACTTGGCCGCTGCGCACGCTCTCCCAGGATGCGCCGGGCACGCGCGAATGGATCTCGAGGCGGAGAAGGCCGCCGAAGGAGAGGACATCTCCCGAGATGAACTCCTCGGCCGAGAACTCGGGCTCGAAGCCGCCCCAGGCCTTGACGGCCTCGCGGACCTTTCGCGCGTTCTCGATCGTGGGCTCGATCAGAACGTCGATGTCACGCGTCGTCCTGTAGGGGATGTGGCGGAGGACCGCCATCCCCCCGATCACCACGTACGCGGCGCCTTCTCTGTTGAGCGCATCCAGGAAATCGGCAAAGTCCTTGACCACCGGAGAGTCCTCGAGAAGCCCAGAGGCTGTAGGCGGAGTCGAGGAGGGCGACGAGGGCATCCATTCGCTCCTCGGGCGTCGCGCGCAGGGCGTCCTCGATCTCCTGATCCTCCAGAGCCTCCTCTGAGAGCGCCAGGGGATGCTTTCGCTGCGTGAAGCGCTTCGGTCCGGACATGGGGCTGCATTGTAGCACGACCGGCGCGCTCTGTCGCCCGCCGGGTCGGACGTCGTCATGCGCGGGGACGCAGCGCGCGCCGGTCCGCCCTCAGGAGCTGCCGCGCCGGGTCGGCCTTCACTCCGCCCAGCGGACGACGAGCGTGGCGCCTGCCGGATCGTTGGGGAAGCGGACGGCGAGCGTGGCGCCGTCCTCTCGCGCCTGCGCCTCGATCTCCGTCCCCCCCGAGCTGCGCGCGGAGACCGCCGCGAGCTTCCTGCCGGCGCGGAAGATGCGGACGGCCGCGGGAGTCTCCGCGGGCCCCCGCAGGTGGATGCGCAACTCCGCGGCGCCGGACTCCTCCCGCATCAGGCGATGCGTGGCGTGGAGCACGCGGGGCTTCGCGCTCCGGAGCGCATCCGTCACGTCGCGGTAGAGACCGCTCGATCCGGGCTCGAGCCTCACCCCGTCGAGGACGGGGAAGTCGGGCGCGAACACGTCGAGGAGCGATCCCTCGATCCGCAGGGGCGCGCTCGCCGCGTGGGCGACGACGAAGGGGCCGCGCCGCAGGCAGAAGGTGCCGGGCGTCGCGAGGCCCTCCGCCCCGCCGCCCGCCCGCAGCGCGCGATCGACGATGGGCAGGTACTCGCCGCGCGCCGCGGCGGGGTCGCCGAAGCGTCGCGGTGAGATCGGATGGCGCATCGCGCGGCCCTTTCCGATGGCGCGCTCGCCCTTCTGCTCGAGGTCGAGACCCAGCTCGGCGAGCAGGTGGTGGAGCGGCGATGCGAAGCCTTCTCGCCGCCACCACGGCGCGGCGCCCTCATCCTCCTGATCCGCATCAGCCGGCCCGCCGGGGAGGTCCTCCGGCGCTCCGAGGACGACGAGAGAGCCTCCGCCGCGCACCCACGCGATGAGGTCGCGGTGGAAGCTCGCGCGCAGCGGCTTCCAGTCCTCGTAGGAGAGGATGACGACGCCGAAGCGTGCCATGTACCGCGCGTCGTTCCATCGCTCGGCGATGGCTGCGGAGACGGGGACGCCGGCGTGCAGGAGGGGCAGGATGAGCCCGTACACCCCCTGGAGCGGCGGGAACGCGTTCTTCTCCCAGAGGAGCGTGTCGCCGAGCGCGACGCCGACGCGCTTCGGCATCTCGCCTCCGGCCTGGAGGATTCCCTCGCCGGGGACCTCCTGGAGGACCTGCAGCGCCGAGAGGATCTCGATCCGGTTCTGCTCCGGAGCCGGCGTTCCGCCGCCCGTCGCGTATCCCGGCAGGAAGATGCGGTCCGGCCAGGGCATCGCCTCGAAGGCGGTCACCTCGGGGAAGAGGAGCTTCGCGACGACGCAGTGGCGGTACCACTCGGAGAACTCCGCCCACTCGTGCCTCGGATCGTCCTCGACGGGATCGCTGAGGAGCCAGAGGCGCTTTCCGCTGTCGCGGACGAGCTCGACGAAGTAGTCGTAGAGCGCGTAGGCCGACTGGAAGAACGTCTTCTGCGGCGAATCGTAGTGGACGAGAGCCCAGTTGACCGGCCCGGTCCAGACCTGGCCCACGTATCCGTCGACGCCCTCGATGTCGAGCGAGGTGCCCAGCGGCGCGACCAGCCCGGCGGCCACGTTGCTGTAGATGGAGTGGATCGGGATCACGAAGCCGATCCGCCGCCCGGCGCGCGCGCTCTCCGCCCGCGCGACGAGCGCGAGGCGCTGCTCGAGCTCGACGTAGCGCTCGTTCTTGAGCTGCGCCGTGAGGAATCGCGCCCAGGGGGATGCGCTCTCCGGCTCCCACGGCCGCCCGTAGCGCGCGGCCCACATCGCGCGGAAGCTCTCCTCGTAGCCCGTGTGCGCGTGGGCGAGCGGCTCCTCCGGGAGGACCGCATCGGCGCCGGCC